>JALYGI010000390.1 GCA_030777185.1 Pseudomonadota bacterium | reverse complement strand
GCGTCGGACAGGCTGATCGCCTGGTCGAGCAGCCCGCCCGGGTTGGAGCGAAGATCGAGAATATAGCCGAGCGGCTTGCCCCCAAGCGACTTCTCGATCGAGTTCATCGCGGCGAGGGTCGCTTCGGTGGTGACCTTGTTGAAGGTGTTGACGTTGATCACGCCGACCCGGTCCTTGATCTCCCACTTCACGGCTGGAAGCTCGATGATAGCCCGGGTGATCGACACGTCGAACGGCTTGTCGCGGCCCGGGCGCACGACGGTGATCTTGACCGTGCTTCCGGGGGGGCCGCGCATCTGGTCCACCGCCTCGTCGAGAGTGCCGCCATAAACGAGCTTGCCGTCGATATGGGTGAGATAGTCGCCGGCCTTGATCCCGGCGCGATCGGCGGGCGTGCCTTCGGTGGCGGCGATCACCTTCACGGCGCCGTCCTCCTGGGTCACGTTGAGACCGAGGCCGCCATAATTGCCCTCGGTCGTGGTCATCAGGGCCTTGAAGCCCTTCTCGTCCAGGTAAGAGGAATGCGGATCCAGTGAATTCAGCATGCCGTCGATCGCGCCCCGCAGCAGCGTCTTGTCGTCGACCGTTTCGACATATTCGGAGCGGACGCGCTCGAAGACGCTCATGAACGCGTCGAGCTCGCGGTAGGTGTCGACGTCGACCGCGGCGAAGGAGGAGGTCGCCGCGGGGATGAGGGCGACGCCGCTGACAAGGGCGAGGGATCGAAGAAGATTTCGGGCCATGATTGTCCTGCTTGGGAAAGGCATTGATGCGCTTTACAGTTTTTTTAGCCTCTCGAAAAGGAACGAGCGATGAATGGCGGCTGTCCCGCGGGACTCTCTGCCTTCCCTGGCAAGGGTGGGGAACGGATCAGCCAAGGAGAAGGGGCGCGATCGGAACCGGCCGTCCGCCCCGGCGGAGCTCCACCGTGACCTTGGAGGATCTGCGCGGCGTGCGGCCGAGGCGGGCGCCCATCGGGACGGTCCGGCCGACCGGAACGGCAATATCCTCGAGATTGGTAATGAGCGTCGTCCATCCTCCGCCATGATCGAGGATCACGATCCGGCCGTAGCTTCGGAAATCCCCAGCATAAACGACGCGCCCCGCCCGCGGCGCGATCACCTCGGTGCTGCCGTCCGTCTCGAAGGTAAGCCCCCGCGCGTGGACGCCGGCGTCGGAGATCTCCCCCGTGCCGGTGACGAGCCGTCCGTCGACCGGGAGGATGTAGCGGCGGGGGGCGGCGCGCTCCGGCTCCGGAGCGGTGCCGGGGCGGAGCACGGGGCCCGGCAGCTCGGCCAGGCTTGAACGGATGCGAGCCTGATATTGCCGCGTGCCCATTAGCGCGGACAGGTCGCGCGCTTCCTCGCTGAAGGCGAGCGCCCGATCGGATTCGGAAAGGGCGGAGCTGGCGAGCGACCGGGATCGGGCGCGCTCGCGCTCCTCGAGCCGCGCCAGGGCCAAGCGCTGTTTGCGCAGTTCCTCCTGGCCCTCGAGCAGCGAGGCGCGCGCGGTTTCAGCCTGCTCGCGGAGCCGGTTCCCGGCCTTGATCTCCTCGCGCAGGCTTGCGGTGCGGGCGCGGATTACCGGTAGGGTGGAGGCGAGCAACGAGCGGACGTGGACCACATCATGCACCGATCCGGGCTGCACCAGTGCAAGCGCCGGCGGTCTGCGCGCCATCGTCTGAAGGGCGGCGGTGAGGCGCACCACCGGGCCCTGGCGCTCGGCAAGACGCGCGCGTTGCTGAACGCGGAGCGCATCGATGATCCGGATCCGCGCCTCGGCCGCGGTGATGTCTGCTTCCGCCGCCTCGATCCGGGCGATGAGGGCGGACGCGGCCGCCCGAGCCTTGGCCGCTTCGCTGGTCGCGGCGGCCGCCTGGCGCTCGAGCCTCCGAGAGCGCTCGGTGGCTTCGTCCGCCTGGCGCTTGGCCAGCACCAAGGCTTCGGCTTCGGTGAGCCGCTCCTGCGCGGCTGCAAGGCCGCCGGCCAGGGCTGCAGCCGCAAGTCCAGGAAGGAGGAGGCGCGTGCGCATGCGACTAAAGTTCGATCAGGTCAGTTGAGCAGGCCGCCCGGTCGCCGGGGCAGCGCTGCATAGGAGGGGGCACTGGGCACCTCATCGTTGCGCTCGTCTCGCCAGTCACCGCATCAACCTCCGCCTGCCATGGTCAAAGTCTAGCCTTCCCGATGATAGGGGTGGTTGGCAAGGATCGACGTGGCCCTCCACAATTGCTCCGCCAGCATGGCCCGCGCAAGGAGGTGTGGCCAGGTGGCCCTGCCGAAGGCGATGAGGAGGTCGGCGGAGGCGCGCGCCCTTTCATCAAAGCCGTCGGCGCCGCCGATCACGAACCTCGCCTCACGCTTACCCGCATCGCGCCATTGTTCGAGCCTTTGCGCAAGGGCCAGGGACCCCAATTGCTCGCCTTTTTCGTCCAGCAAGATGGTGACGCCGTTCTCCGGCGGGGAGGGAAGCTTGCCGCCGCTCTCCGCAAGCTCAGTGAGTTTGGTGGGCCAGGACACGCGCTTCAGATAGCGTTCGACGAGCTCGGCCTCGGGGCCGCGCCCGATCCGCCCGCGCGCCACGATGTGAAGGAGCATCTGTCCGCTATCCTGGAATGGTCATCCCGATCACGGCATCCCACCTACTTCAAACGTCTGTTCGACCGCAGAAGAAGCCCCAAGGCCGGTTAGGAGTGGAGGTCGAATAAGGAGGGACGGCCTCAGGCGCCGGGCGCCGCCGCAGCGGCGACGTTCCCCTCGAACGCCCACATCCGCTCGAGATTGTAGAAGCTGCGGACCTCGGGGCGGAAGAGGTGGACGATTACGTCGTCCGCGTCGAGCAGCACCCAGTCCGCGACCGGAAGGCCTTCGATCCGGACATTGCGGCCAAGTTCCTGCTTGATCCGCTCTGTGAGTTTCTGGGCCATGCTCGCCACCTGTCGTGTCGAGCGGCCGCTCGCGATCACCATATGGTCAGCGATGCTGGATTTCCCATGAAGCGGGATGGTGACGACGTCCACCGCCTGGTCGTCGTCGAGGGAGCGAAGCACGAGATTGTGCAGGGCTTCGACCTCGTCCTGGTCTCCGCGGCTTTGCGGAGCGGGTGCTGGTGCGGGCATGTACCTCCTTCAGTTAAAGCGGCCGCCGCGTCACGCCGTCGCGCAGGGCCTTGGGGTTGAACGTTTTCAGGGAATTTTGGTGCCAGTCGGCGTCGGCGGCCCGCAAGGCGGTGGCGGAGGTCGGATCGGGCGGCAATCTGAGCAGCACGAGTGCCGGAGGTTTCCACTTCGTCCAATGCCGAGCTTGGCGTTCGGGCCGGACGAAGCCCCGCAGCCAGCCCATCGCGCGTGCCGAATGGGCAGGCGCATCATATCCCGGACGCGAAACGACCGCAATCGGAACCGTCGCGGCGATTTTTCGCCACTGCCGCCACTGGTGGAATTGGGCGAGATTGTCGGCCCCCATCAGCCAGACGAACCGGCGCTCGGGAAAATGCCGGCGCAGCGCGTGCAGAGTGTCGACCGTGTAGCGGGTGCCGAACTCGCGCTCGATCGCGGTGACGCGGATCGGAAGGCCGCGCGCCGCCGCGCGTGCCGAGGCGAAGCGGCGATCCAGCGGCGCCATGCTCTCGGCATCCTTGAGCGGATTGCCCAGCGAGACCAGCCACCAGACCTCGTCCAGCCCCAGCGCCTTCATTGCATTGACGCTGAGCTGCCGATGGCCGCGATGGGCGGGGTTGAAGGAGCCGCCGAGAAGTCCGGTTTTCTTCATCGGCCGCGGGATAGCAGGAGCCGCCGCCCGATGCGAAGCCCTCGACGCTCGCGGGCTCTTGCGGCATTGTCCAGCCGCGGGGGAGGCTTTTGATGACCGAAGGGGTGGAAGGGGTTGGCGAGGCAGTGACGGGCGCGATGGCTGCACGCGCCCTCGAGCCGCATGCAGGCGAAGCGGCATCCGGCCATCATTCCACATGCCTCAATTGCGGCACCGCGCTTCGCGGCCACTATTGCCATTCCTGCGGCCAGCAGGCGCATGTTCACCGCTCACTGGGCGCCTTCTGGCACGACATCGCGCACAGCGTCTTGCATTTCGAGGGGAAGATATGGCGGACGCTGCCGATGCTCGTCTGGCGGCCGGGCGAGCTCACGCGGCGCTACGTAGAAGGCGAGCGCGCCCGCTTCGTCTCGCCCATGGCATTGTTCCTTTTCTCGGTCTTCGCGATGTTCGCCACCTTCTCTGCCATCGGCGGGCCCTTCGCTCTAGGTATGGACCCGGCCGACTTCACCAACCCGCAGGCACAGCTCGTCAAGGCCATGGAGACGCAGCAGGACCGTCTGAAGAGGCTACGCGAGCAGCGGGCCGAGGAAGCGGAGGAAGGCGACGCCCAGGACGTCGTGAAGCTGGATCGGGAAATCGCCGAGACAGAGGAAGCGATTCGTGGCCTCGAGCAAGTGACGCGGGTGACCGGCAGGCCGGCCCAGGCCAATCCCACCATCCAAACGGGCTG
Organism: Pseudomonadota bacterium; assembly: GCA_030777185.1. Lineage (GTDB taxonomy): Bacteria > Pseudomonadota > Alphaproteobacteria > Sphingomonadales > Sphingomonadaceae > Allosphingosinicella. The sequence continues at coordinate 4,665 of JALYGI010000390.1, read as the reverse complement.
GAAGCGGCTCGACGAGGGCATCAAGAAGTTCGCCGACAACCCGGCGCTCGGCTTCTACAAGGTCCAGAACAACGCCTATAAGTTTTCGTGGCTGCTGATCCCGCTCTCGGTGCCTTTCATGTGGCTGCTGTTCCCCTTCCGGCGCGGCATACCCCTTTACGACCACACGGTTTTCGTCACCTACTCGCTGTCGTTCATGACCCTTCTTATGGTCACGCTCTCCTTCGCGCGTGTGCTGGGAACCTCCGACGCGATCATCGGATCAGCGTTCAGCCTCGCGCCCCCGGTGCACATGTACCGGCAGCTCAAGGGCGCCTACGGCCTGCGCTGGTGGAGCGCGGCGCTTCGGGCGATCGTGCTGCTGATGTTCGCACAGATCGTGCTCAGCATCTTCATCGCGCTGCTGATCCTCCTGGGCGCAATCGGCTGAGGCCGTTCAGGCGGGGCAGGGATGCTCGCCCTGAGTCTCTTCGCGACGGTCCTCGTGGCGCTGGGCGTGCTCGGCTGATCAGGCGGAGCCCGGCCTCAGCATGGATATTTTTTCCGGACGAGGCCCGCAAAGCCTGCTTGGACGGGAATGTTGCGTTGCGCTGGCGGGATCGAGCGGAAGTGGTCGAGCAGCTCGGTCGAGTTGAACGAAGCCTTTTCCGGCAGGCAGTAAGGGAGCTTGCGGCCGGTCTTCTTGGCGGCGACCTGCTCGGCCCGAAGCGCCTTCGCGCTGTTCTGGATCTCTTTCTTCAACAGGCCGATGTCGCTGGAAAAGAGCGCCATCGGCCCCTTCTTCTTGAGCGCTTCCGCTTTCGTGAGGAAGGTTGAAACGGGCATCGCCTGCGCCTGAAGCGCAGCGAGGGGCGCAGCGACCAGAAGCAGCGCGGCGGCAATGTGGCGCAAGATATCCTCCCAGCTAGTTGTTATCGGGACGATCGTGCTCAGCTATGGTTGAACGAAAGCTGACAGAGCAGGTTCGTTCGGCGAGCGGCGAAAGCGTTATTTCTTGATATTGCTGAAGGTCTAAAGGTCTGGGCGTCCCTGGAGCTGCGCCACGGCTTCGCGGCCGACGATGGCAAAGCCGGCCGAGCTGAGGTGGAGCTTGTCCACGTAGAACAGATATTTGTCGGCAAGCGACGGATTGGCGATGCAAGCGGAAGGGCAGGCGCCGGCGCTGATCAGGCCGAACGCCGCGGGATCGGCCTCGACGCGTTCGGCAAGCCGATCGAGATCGAGATAATGGACGGTGACGCCGCGCGAGGCGAGCTTCGCGAGCGAAGCTCTTACGCCGGCATTGTAGCTGTTCGAAAAGGCGCTTCCGATGGGAGCGATCGCGGTTCCCCTGATTTCGGGGAGGCGGCCGACGTCGCCGCCGACAAAGAGGATGTTGCGCGCACCGGCTCCCACCAAGGCATCGATCCCCGCCGCGGCGTTGGCGGCGCTGCGAGCGGCCGCAGCTGGAGCCGCTGCAATGGCCGAAGCGACCCGGGCCGGGGAGGGAGAGGGCCCGAAGCTCTTCTCATAGGCGCGGGCATCGTTGCCGCCGATCGAGACGACGATGAGATCGGAGGGCGAAAATTCGCCGCTGACCCGCGGATAATAAGCCGGGCCGCCGCCGGCAAGGAAGGCGCGATACTGCTGATCGAAACCGGCGGGACGATTGTTGCGCCCGGGTCCGGTGACGGCACCGCCCAATGCAAAATTGTCGATTCTGGCGCCGAGGAGCGCACCCATCGTATCCACGAAGTTGGTGCCGTTCGAGAAACGGCCGCGAGGATAAAGCGCAGGGGGCGCGGCTCCGAACAGCTCGTAGATATTGCCGTCATCGGCATAGCTGTCGCCGAACGCGACGATGCGGTCGAACCGCCCGGCGGTCGCGGGCGCTGAGCAGCCGGCCGCCAGAAAAGCCGCCGTGATGGCAGACAAGGCCAGACGCTTCATCATCTTCCTCGCTTCGGGGGATGCGGCCGCGATGGCCACTAGGCAAGGTATCTGGCGCTTTTTCCAGTTTTTTCAACCGGATGCGAAAAGGGGGAGCGACACGCCTTGTGCCGCTCCCCCTCATGAACCTCACGACTAGATTCAAGCGCCTTGCGGGGCCGGACCTCCGAAGCCGCCGGGGCGGCGCGTGCTCGGGATCGAGGAGCCGGCGACGGGCAGGAGCGGGCGCTTCGAGCCGGGATCCTCGCGGCCGATATCCTCGCCCTTGATCACCCGCTTGGCTTCTTCCCCGGTGAGCGTCTCATATTCGAGCAGCGCACCGGCCAGGCGGTGGAGTTCGTCAAGATGTTCGGTGAGCACGGTCCGGGCGGTCGATTCCGCCTCCTCGATCAGGCGGCGGACCTCCTGGTCGATGAGCTGAGCGGTCTCCGCTGAGATCGACTGGGTGCGCGCAACCGAATGGCCAAGGAACACCTCGTCCTGATTGTCGCGGTACCTGAGCCAGCCGAGCTTTTCCGACATGCCATATTCCATCACCATAGAACGGGCCATGTCGGTGGCCTGCTGGATGTCGTTGGACGCGCCGGTGTTGAGCTCGTCCTCACCGTAGATGATCTGCTCGGCGATCCGCCCGCCGAAGCAGAGCGCCAGACGCGCCTTCATCTGCTTCATCGACATCGAATAGCGGTCGCGCTCCGGCAGGTTCCAGGTCACGCCAAGCGCACGGCCGCGCGGGATGATGGTCACCTTGTGCAGCGGGTCGCAGCCGGGCACGTGGAGCGAGACGAGCGCGTGGCCGGCCTCGTGATAAGCGGTCGATTTCTTCTCGTCCTCCGTCATGACCATCGAACGCCGCTCGGCGCCCATCATGACCTTGTCCTTGGCTTCCTCGAACTCGTGCATGGCAACGAGGCGCTTGCCCTTGCGCGCGGCAAGGAGCGCGGCCTCGTTGACGAGATTTGCAAGGTCGGCGCCGGAGAAGCCGGGCGTGCCGCGGGCGATGGTGCGCGGGTCGACGTCGGGCGCAAGCGGTACCTTCTTCATGTGCACGGCGAGAATCTTCTCCCGGCCCTCGATGTCCGGGCGCGGCACCACGACCTGGCGGTCGAAGCGGCCCGGGCGGAGGAGCGCCGGATCGAGCACGTCGGGACGGTTGGTCGCGGCGATGATGATGATGCCTTCGTTCGCCTCGAAGCCGTCCATCTCGACCAGCAGCTGGTTCAGTGTCTGCTCGCGCTCGTCATTGCCGTTGCCGAGCCCCGCGCCGCGATGGCGGCCGACCGCGTCGATCTCGTCGATGAAGACGATGCAGGGCGCGTTCTTCTTGGCCTGCTCAAACATATCGCGGACGCGGCTCGCGCCCACGCCGACGAACATCTCGACGAAGTCCGAACCGGAAATGGTGAAGAAGGGCACATTCGCCTCACCCGCGATTGCTCGGGCGAGCAGGGTCTTGCCGGTGCCGGGCGAGCCGACCAGCAGCGCGCCCTTCGGGATCTTGCCGCCAAGGCGCGCGAATTTGGATGGGTCCTTCAGGAACTCGACGATCTCCTGCAGCTCCTCTCGCGCCTCGTCGATGCCCGCGACATCGTCGAAGGTGACGCGGCCATGCTTTTCGGTGAGCAGCTTGGCCTTGGACTTTCCAAAGCCCATCGCGCCGGAACCGGCATTCTTCTGCATCTGGCGCATTACGAAGAAGGCGATGCCGAGGATCAGCAGGAAGGGAAGCGACTGATAGAGGAGGATCAGCCAGACGCTGGTCTGCTGTTCGGGCTCCGCCGAAAAGGCGACACCCTTCTCCTTCAGACGATCGACCAGCTGCACGTCCTGCGGCGCGTAGGTGCGGAACTTCTCGCCGTTGGTGAGCTCGCCGGAGACGATGTCCTTGCCGATCGTCACCGACTTCACAGTGCCTTCATCGACCCGGGTCAGGAAATCGGAATAGGCGATGCCGTCGCCCTGTCCGGCGCGATTGCCGCCGTCGATGATCTGCACGAACAGCACCAAAGCGAGCAGGATGCCCGCCCAGATGAAGAGGCTCTTCATCCAGGGATTTCCGCCGCCGCCTTGTCCTTGCGGATCCTTGTTGTCGTCGCTCATGAATGCTCCCATCGAAGTGGTCCTTCGATGGTCCCCAGGAGGGATCCCGCGAAGTCCGCTCGTGCCTTTGATAACCTATGCCATAGATAGGCATTCAGGGCACGTTGGCAATGTAGGCGGATATGGTTAACGCGGTGTTTACGGTGCCGCTTCAGGCGGATGCCTGATTTGGGGCCTTAGCCGCCGTTGCCGGAGCTTGCCGCGAGGAGAAGGACAGCGGCATTCAGCCTCCAAGGAGAATTCCTCGCCGTGGAGAGCGGCAGAGATATCGGGAGGCTGGATCTTGGCTCGTTGGGGGGATGCTTTATGGCCGGCACTGCTGAGCGGCGAAGGCTGCCCGATTTGCCTCGAGCGACAGCCGGCCCCTTTGATCGGTGAGTTGCAGACCACCTGGCTGACAATGTCGGAAGAAGCCACCGCGCCTGCGCTGCCCGGCAGCTGCGCGCTGTTCCACAAGCGCCACGCCGTCGATCTGCACGATCTGACTGTAGACGAAGGCGCAGCATTCATGCAGGACGTTCAATCGGTGTCGCGGGCACTCAGCCAAGCCAGCGGCGCCGTGAAAATGAACTACGAAATCCATGGCAACACCATTCCTCACCTGCATGTTCACCTGTTCCCGCGCTATCGCGGGGA
>JALYGI010000389.1 GCA_030777185.1 Pseudomonadota bacterium | reverse complement strand
GATGTTCTGGAAGGCGCGCTGCAGCGTCTCGAGCGGAATGGTCGCCGAGGCGGCCTGCTTGTGGATCTCGCCCGACTGGTTCTTGAGCATCGAGCCTGTCGATTCGATGACGTTGGCGGTCGTCGTGTTGAGCGCCGTGATCTGCTCGAGGACCAGCCTCTGGTTGGTGAGCGCCGAGGCGACGGTGACGGCGGTCCTGAGCGCCGAGACGGTCGTGGTCGAGGCGCGGTCGACGCCCTTCACCAGCTCGACATTGTTCTTCTTGACGAGGTCCAATGCCAGATAGCCCTGCACCGTCACCGCCATCTGGGTCAGCAGATCGGTAGTGCGCTGGCGGGTGTAGAAGAGCGCCGTCTCGCGGATCGCCTTCGCCTTGGCGGGGTCGGTCGCGTCGAGCTCGTTCGCTTTCTCCTCGAGCCGTTGATCCATCGTCTTGGAGATGTGGATCATCTGCTCGAGCTTGCCCATCGTCTTCCACATATTGGCGCGCTCAACGTCGATCGCGGCATTGTCCATCAGGAGCTCGTCCTTGCCCGAGGCGAGGCTGGCGAGGATCTTCGAAATGTGGGTCTGCGCGGACTGATATTTCTGGAAGTAATTTCCAAGCTTGTTGCCGAATGGAATGATGCCGAGGATCTTGCGCGGGGTCGAAAGGTTGCCCTGCCGGCCGGGGTCGAGCTCCTCCACCGTGCGGCGAAGCTGGGTGAGATCCGCGCCGATCCCGGTGTCGCTGTCGATCGCCTTGACCGGCCGGTCGAGAAAGCGATTGGAATGGCCGGCGGCCTCCGCAATCTCCTTGCGGCCCATATTGGTGAGCTGATCGATCTTCTTGCCGAATTCCGGGCTGTTCGCATCGGTTGCGACGAGATCGTCGATGAAGCTATCGACCTTCGCCTCGAGCGCGGTGCGTTCTTCGGCCTTGATCGGCACCAGGCCGGCTGCCTCGGCCGGCTGCACGGTCTGCACCACCTCGGGCGCCTCGAGCTTCAGCTTGGTCTCCGTTGCCATCTTGTCCCCTTTCAGATGTTAGGAGGAAGATGGGGGAGAGAGGCGCCCCGATGCAAGTGCTAAACTGTATTATTTATGCACTACACCTGCACCTGCCTGCTCCCGGGCGAGCTGGTCTTGAAAGCGCTTTTCGGTCACGTCGAGGTAGCGGCGGCATCCCTCGGGATCGATGAATGGGTTCTTGCTCCTCCCGGCCGTGAGCTTTGCGCGCTTGCCGTCGAGATCGAAGAAGGAGCCGTGCGATGCGAGGAACACGTCGCACGGGACGCGGCGAAGCTTGTCGAAGCTGGCCCGGTAATCCTCCACAATGTTCGGGTAATGCGGGTTGCCGAGCAGGGTATAGCCGGGAATGGTCATGCTGCAGTTGAACTGGGCGACGTGCGTCCGGCCGCTGATGCTCACCGGCATTGTCCAGGTCGTGCATCCCTTGCTGTGACCGGGCGTCAGATGCGCGGTCAGCGTCGCCCGCCCGAGCGTCACCGCCTGGCCGTCCCGCACCAGGCTATCGACCTTGGCGGCCGGGAATGTCACTTCGTCACCGAAGAAGAAATCGCCCTTGCCACCCGCCTCGAGCAGCGGCGCGTCGGCTTTCGAGGCCATCAGCCTGGCGCCGGTCGCCGCCTTGATCGCGGCCAGGCCTCCGGCATGATCGACATGGGCCTGGCTGTTCAGCAGGATGCGGATCTTGGCTGGGTCGAACCCGAGAGTCCTCACATTCTTCAGGACCTGCGGCGCGAACTCCGGCATTCCGGCGTCGATAAGGATCAGCCCGGCCCGGCCTCCATCGACAAGGTAGACCCCGATGTCGCGCGAGCCGACATAATAAAGCCCGTCCGCGATCCTGAACGGCGGCACGACTTGCGTCCAAATGGGGTTGTTCGGCAGCGAAGAGCTCGGCTGAGCAGCGGCAATGCCTCCCGCCAGCGCTGCGCCGGCCATGAAAAACGTTTTCGTCAGAATAGCTGCCTTGATCATCGTCGCCTCCTTGTTGTCGGTACTATTCCGAGAGGTGGCGGCGCCGCGCAAACGACGTTATTTCCAATCTCGCATTAGAAAATCTAAAGCCGGGCGACGTGATCAGACCTCACCTTCCGCTGAATGCCCTCCGCGCCTTCGAGGGTGCGGCTCGCCATTTGAGCTTCACCAATGCGGCCATCGAGCTGTGCGTCACCCCAGCCGCGCTCAGCCACCAGGTGAAGGCGCTCGAGGAGCGGCTCGGCGTGCTGCTGTTCCGGCGCCTGCCGCGCGGCCTCGCGCTGACGGACGAAGGGCAGATGCTGCTGCCGGTGCTGCGCGACTCCTTCGACCGCATCGCCGATGCGCTCGGCCGCTTTCGGGGCGGGATGATGCGGGAGGTGCTGACGGTCGGAGCCGTCGGCACCTTCGCCGTCGGCTGGCTGCTGCCGCGTCTCCCCCGCTTTCATGCGGCGCACGCGTTCGTCGACCTCCGGCTGTCGACCAACAACAATCGTGTGGATATCGCGGCCGAAGGGCTCGATTACGCGATCCGGTTCGGAGACGGGGCGTGGCATGGCACCGATGCCGTCCTGCTGTTCGAGGCGCCCCTCACGCCCTTGTGCAGCCCCGCAATTGCCGCTCGGCTGCAATCGCCCTCCGACCTTGCCCGTGAAACCCTGCTTCGTTCTTATCGCAGCGAGGATTGGCCGGATTGGTGCAGGGCAGCGGGCATCACCGCACCAGCGATCAGCGGACCGATGTTCGATTCCTCCTGGGTCATGATCGAGGCCGCGCTTCAGGGGGCGGGAGTCGCGCTGGCGCCCCCGTCGATGTTCGGCAGGGAGCTCCGCGAGGGCCGGCTCGTCCGCCCATTCGAACAGGAGGCGATCACTGGCGGCTATTGGCTGACGCGGCTCAAGTCCCGGCAACGGACGGAAGCGATGCGCTCGTTCGAGTGCTGGATCGCTGATGAGGCTGCCAGTTTCGACGACTGACGCTTCCAGCCGTTTGGCACAGGCCGGACGCGGGCGCGTTACGCGCGTGAGCAGGAGCAGGAGAAAGCATGGCGAGCCAAAGCGAAGTGATTCACAACGAAGCCGAAGGGCGATTCGAACTCGCGCAGGCCGGCGGGACCGCGGTCGCCGCGTACCGGCTGGAGGGTGACACGATCAGCTTCACGCACACTGTCGTGCCGGAGGAGATGGAAGGGCAGGGGATCGGCAGCCGTCTCGTCAGGGCGGCGCTCGACGAGTCCCGCCGGCGCGGCCTCAAGGTCGTCCCGCTCTGCTATTTCGTGAAGGGTTATATCGAGCGGCACCCGGAATATCAGGACCTGCTCGGCTGAAGCTTGTTGGGACCCGCCCCTCGGGTGAAGCGGCGGCATGGTCACACCCGATTCGCGCTTCCGCTCCCCATCTGCTGATCGCGCTCCAAGAGCGTGATAGGCGAGGCGGCCTGAGGAGCCTCAGGGCCTGATCGGTTGAGGTG
>JALYGI010000388.1 GCA_030777185.1 Pseudomonadota bacterium | reverse complement strand
AGGCCGCGGCTGGGGCGCTGGGCGAGATAGAGCAGCTTCAAGAGCGAGGTCTTGCCCGCGCCCGATGGTCCGGTGAGGAAGTAGAAGCCGCCTTCCTTCAACGTGAAGGTCAGGTCCGAAAGCGTTTCCGCGCCGGTGCCGTAGCGAAGCCCCACATTTTCGAACTGGACGATGCTGCCCGCGCTCAGAACCGCCTCCGCACACCTACACACCCCATGAATGCGCCATCGCATGGCCGGGCGCCCTAGGTAAAGCATGGCAATTGCTTGCATGGCGCGCCCTTCACGTGCTTTAGATTCACGGCGCACGAGTACGGGGGCCTTGCGAGTAACGATGATCCTTTCCTGTCCTGTTTGCGACACCCGTTATGTGGTTCCGGACAGCGCCGTCGGCCCGACCGGGCGCCAGGTGCGCTGCGCGAACTGCAAGAACAGCTGGTTCCAGGAGCCTCCCAAGAAGGTCGCGGAGCCTGCCGCGCAGCAGGCTGCCGCCACATCGCCGCCGCCAACATCGCCGCCGCCGGCTAATGCCGCCCGCGCCGCCGCGGAGCCAAGGTCGCGGGCGCAGCGGCCCGCAACGCCCCCGCCGCCTCCACCATCCGCGCCGGAGCCGGAGCCGGAACCTGTCGCCGACGAGGCCGAAGCCTTGCGCGCCGCGAACCGGAGTTCCGCGAACTTCGGGGGGCCGGCGGAAAGCTTGGTTTCCTACGATAGCTTCACCCACGAGCCGCCCTTCAAGGCGCGGCGCAATCCGGCGCGGATGTGGACCTTGCTCGCGCTTGTCGCGGCGCTGCTGATGCTGGGAGCGGTCGCTGCGCTGTCATATTTCGGAGTGCCGGCGATCGGCGGCCAGAGCGGCGGAGCCGAGACGCCTTTGGTCATCCAGTCGACCCGCGAGCCGGACCGCACCACCCTGGAGAGCGGCAACGAGCTGCTCACCGTTTACGGGCGCGTGGTCAACAGAACACAAACGCCGCAGCGCGTGCCGCCGATCCGGGCCGAGCTCACCGATTCCCAGGGGCGGGTCGTCTATAGCTGGGCGATCTCCGCGCCGGTCGCCGAGCTGGCGCCGGGGGCCAGCACCAATTTCAACAGCGCGGTCGTCGACGTTCCCGCCAGCGTCAAGCGGCTGAAGCTCAACTTCGAATCCAACGCGCTCTGAGGGCCTGTTTGGAAATGCGGTTCCGATCCCGAGAACTCTGAGGGCGCGATGAAGATCGGAATCCTGACCGGCGGCGGCGACGTGCCGGGACTCAATCCCTGCATCCGGTCCGTCACCCTGTCGGCGGACGATCTCGGCTGGGAGGTGCTCGGCTTCCGGCGCGGCTGGGAGGGCGTGCTCGAGATCGATCCCGACGACGACAGGACCATAGCCGCGGCGACATTGCCGCTCACCCGTGAAGGGGTTCGCGGGATCGACCGGCAGGGCGGCACGATCCTCCACACCTCGCGCCTGGACCCGCGCACGCACCGCGACGGGGATAAGACGGCGCAGGTGCTGCGCGTTCTGGAGACGCTCGGCATCGATGCGATGATCACGCTCGGCGGCGACGGCACCCTCCGCTTCTCGTCGCATCTGGCTTCCCAGGGCGTTCCGGTGATCTCCATCCCGAAGACGATGGACAATGACGTCTATGGGACCGACTATTGCATCGGTTTCTCCACCGCCGTCAGCCGTTCCGTCGAGGCGATCAACGCCTTGCGTACGACTGTGGAAAGCCATGAGCGGATCGGGGTGATCGAGCTGTTCGGGCGCCGCAGCGGCGAGACCGCTTTGCTCGCCGGCTTTTTGGCGCAGGTCGATCGGACGATCATTTCCGAAGTTCCCGCGGACCTCGACAAATTCCTTCCGCTTCTTGCCGAGGACAAGGCCAGCAACCCGGCGCGTTATGCGATGTGCGTGATCTCCGAGGGCGCGAGCATCCAGGGGCAGGAGGAAGCGGATGATCTTTCCAAGCCTGCCAGCCAGCGCGACGATTTCGGCATCGGCCACAAGCTCGGAAAGGCGATCACCGCCCGTCTCGGCCACGGCACCGTGATCCAGGAGCTAGCCTACCTGATGCGTGCGGGCGAACCCGATGCGATGGACCGGATGGTCGGCTTCGCCTTTGGCGGACTTGCCGTGCAGCTCCTCCAACGGGGCGAGAGCGCGCGCATGCTCGCCCTCAAGAGCGGCCGGTACGAGCATGTGCCGATCGATACCCTGCTCAGCGGCCGGAAATCGGTCGACGTCGCCGCCCTCTACGACGCCTCGGCTTATCGCGCGCGCCTCACGCGGGTCGAGGGGATGCCGATGTTTCTTTACTAGAGTGCTTTCTAGTCAGGTGGGATCACCTGACGGCTCGGAAAGCACGGCAATCAAAGGGGATATAGACTCGTTCGCGGTTCAGTAACCGGGAACGAGTCTAGACCTCGGTCGGATCAGCTGAATCGGCCTGAACGCGGATCCTGGTCGGTTCGGGAGCCGCTAATAGCGGCCGAAAAGCGCGTTGCGCGGACTCATCGGCTTTGCTAGAGGCGCGCTCCTACCGGCCGTTGACTTTCAACGGACAATCCAGATGTGCGGTCGTGGCGGAACTGGTAGACGCGCAACGTTGAGGTCGTTGTGGCCGAAAGGCCGTGGAAGTTCGAGTCTTCTCGACCGCACCACTTTATAGAGTCGCAGAAAACTGGGACGTCCCGGCAGCCCCGTAGAGGATTCCTGAGCAGCGGTCCTTAGCGGACGGGCGCGGTTCCTCCGGCACCGCTCTATGTCTGCTACGCGCCAATGCCGGACATTCAGCGCTGCTCTTACCGTTCCTGAAAGCGGACCTTCGTCCAGGTCGCCGCGAGTGCTCGTTGTCGACCCGTAGCGGACACCCATTTTCTGTTCCGCTCGTTGTTGGTATGCTGCGACTCGCCTGCTCTCCTGCGGTCTGTGCGCGTGCCACGATGCGAGGGACAGATGAAATTCTACGACAGCTTCGGAATGAACCGCGGACGGGCAGTGGCGATCAGCTATGCTCTTATCGCGTAACAGAGCGGCCAAGGCCCAAAGATCGGAGACGAACGATGTTTGAGACAGCTACGGTTGAACGCCTCCACGAGGCCATTGCGGAAGTTGATCGCTACTTTGCGGACAGGTTCAACGCTGGCGACCCGGAGCAAGCGGCGCGCGGCGTCTACACGGCAGATGCTCTAGCCATGCCGCCCGGCAGCGAGATGATCCGCGGGCGGGACAAGATAGCTCAATTCTGGAGCGCCGTAGCCAAACAGATGAGGATCGAGCAGGTGGAGCTCTCAACTGTTGAGCTTACCTCGTCCGGAGAGTTCGCGCACCAGGTCGGCAGGGCTGTTCTGACCTTGGCAGGAAATCAACGAGTGCCCTGCAAATACGTAGTGATCTGGAAGCAGGAGAATGGTGGGTGGAAGTGGCACATAGATATTTGGAACGCGAACCAGTGACCTAGCCGCTCCGTAAGTGTCATTTCCCACCCATTCCGGACACAAGCGGCTCGTGTTGCTGCGACTCGACCGCGCGTGCTTAACTGTTACGGCGTTTCAACAACAAAATGCTGCCCTCATACTCTGCCAAGGATGTCGCTGCGCTACTGACCCTTATTGCCGTAAACCGCACCCGCGTCTTCAAGGAGCAAGAAATGGGAACTGTCAGAGGATACGGAGCCGAAAGCGCGGAATCGCCGATCGCACCTTTGACCTTTACGCGCCGCGAGCCGGGCCCCACCGACGTTGAAGTACAGATTCTCTACTGCGGCATCTGTCATACAGACGTGC
>JALYGI010000387.1 GCA_030777185.1 Pseudomonadota bacterium | reverse complement strand
ATGGTCGCAACGACCGCCAATGCGCAAGGATTTGAGGACATCCAAATGCTGGAGATGCGGCTCACCGCAGCGCTTGGGGCCGGCGTCGGCGAGCCTGGGGGACCCTCACGGCCGGTCGATCGCCGCTTGAAGCTGGCGCCCTGCCCGGAGCCCGCATCATTTGAACCGCCCGCTTTGGGCGCGGCGACGATCCGCTGCGAGCCCCTTGGCTGGCGGATCCGTGTCCCGCTGGTACGGATCGCAGCGGCCGCCCAGGCGGCTGGCGGAAGGGCCGAGCCGATCGTCCGCAAAGGGGATCAGGTCGAGCTCACCGCGTCCAGCGGCAGCTTCACGGTCAGCACTGTGGCTGTGGCGGAGCAGGACGGCGCCGCGGGCGATCGTATCCGCGTCCGCTCGGAAGGCAGGAAGGGCGCCGTGATCGGCGTTGTCACCGAAGATGGACGCGTATCGCTGCCTGGATTTAAGTAATCGAACGCGCTGCCGTTATGGTAGTGAAGCAGTTGCGTCCGTACGAAAGGAAAGTTGGATGATCAACGGTATTGGCAAAGCGGGAGCGGGGCGGCTTGAGCTGGTTCGCGGCTCGGCGGAGCGCAGTGCTTCGGTTGAAAAAGCCGGCAGTTCGGCCGCACAGCGCGAGGTTTCAGGTGCCCGGAGCGTGGCTGCCGAAATGGCTGCGGGCGCTCCTATCGACTCCGAGAAGGTTGCCGCCATCCGCGCGGCCATCGCTGAGGGCCGGTATCCGGTCGATCCTGACAAGATCGCCGCAAGCATGATCGCACTCGATCTGCCCCTGTTCGACGGCAATTGAGCATGAGCCTGAACGCCCTGGAGCGCCTTGAAGAGGCCCATGAGGAGCTCATCGGCGCGCTCGACGCCAACGACGTCGAATCGATCGAGCTCAGGGTCGAGGAGCTTCGCAGCGCGATCTCGGCGGTGCGCGCAATGGGGGGCTGGCGCGACTCGCCGGAGCTCAAGAACCGCGCCAAGCGCATCTCGCAGCTCGGCGAAGCGGCCCGCATCCGAGTCAATTTTCTGACGGACATGACCCGCCAGCGCCTCCAGATGGTGGCCGCAGCGCGCGGCGAAGTCAGCGGCAGTCTCTATTCGCCTGCGGGGCGGTAAAACGCCGCTCAAATCACTTTCCTTCCCCGGCAATGGGAGAAGCGCCGCTTCTGGCACGGCAGTTGCAATAATGCTCCCGAACAACAGGGGGCGTCATGAATCCGACGAGCATCCGGGAGAGCTGGACGAGCGCTGCGCAAGGCGGCATCGGTGCAGCGATCCATCGGGCCGCTGCGAGTACCGGGGTGGATTTTAGCTATCTGCTCGGCCAGGCGCGCATTGAAAGCGGGTTCAATCCCAATGCGCGCGCAAAGACGTCCAGCGCGACAGGCCTTTTTCAATTCATCGATCAGACCTGGCTCGGCACCGTCAAGCAGCATGGTGCAAAGCACGGCATGGAATGGGCCGCGTCCGCCATCCAGCAGGGCGCGAACGGCCGCTATCATGTCGCCGACCCGGCCATGCGTCGTGCGATCCTGGATCTACGCAAGGATCCTGGAGCCGCCTCATCGATGGCGGCCGAGTTCGCCGCGGACAACCAATCCTATCTGGAGAACCGACTCGGGCGAGCAACCGAGTCGGTCGATCTCTATCTTGCCCATTTCCTTGGTGCCGGCGGCGCTGCCAAGTTTCTCAAGGCGCATGACGCCAATCCCAATGCATCGGCGGCTTCGGCGCTTCCGGCCGCGGCGCGTGCCAACCGCTGGGTCTTCTACAACAAGGACGGTTCGCCGCGCAGCTTCGCCGAGATCCGCGACCGCTTCGCCGCCAAGCTGGGCGGAGCTTCCGGTCCGCTGCCAAGCCCCGCAACCCGCGATTTCACGAATGTCCGCATGGCCGCTCTGGAAGCGCCGAAGACCGACATCGCCCGCCCCTCCCCTCAATATGCGCGGCTCGCTTATCTGATGCTCGCGCAGCTGGGGGGCTGAGCCGATGGCCAGCCAAGCCGTGAACCGCAAGGTCTGGCTCAGCGCCGGACGGGGTGCGATCCTCCCGCTCGCCACGCTGATGCTGGTGGGCCTGATGGTGGTGCCGATCCCGGCGGTGCTGCTCGATGTCGGCTTCATCACCAACATCATGATCAGCCTGGCGGTGCTGATGGTGGCTCTGAACGCCGCCAAGCCGCTCGATTTCTCCTCCTTCCCGACCGTGCTCCTGTTCGCCACCATTCTCCGCCTCGCGCTCAATGTCGCTTCGACCCGCGTCGTTCTGGT
>JALYGI010000386.1 GCA_030777185.1 Pseudomonadota bacterium | reverse complement strand
GAGATATCGGGAGGCTGGATCTTGGCTCGTTGGGGGGATGCTTTATGGCCGGCACTGGTGAGCGGCGAAGGCTGCCCGATTTGCCTCGATCGACAGCCGGCCCATTTGATCGGTGAGTTGCAGACCTCCTGGCTGACAATGTCGGGCGAAGCCACCGCGCCTGCGCTGCCCGGCAGCTGTGCGCTGTTCCACAAGCGCCACGCCGTCGATCTGCACGATCTGACGTTCGAGGAAGGTGCAGCATTCATGCACGACCTTCAAACCGTGTCGCGGGCACTGTTCCAAGCAAGCGGCGCGGTGAAAATGAACTATGAAATCCACGGCAACACCATTCCTCACCTGCATGTTCACCTGTTCCCGCGCTATCGCGGGGATCCGTTCGAGAGCGGGCCGATTGATCCGCGCGCTCGCGGGACGGAAGAGGGCCTTCGGAGACACCGTCGAATTCGGCAAGCGCTCATCGAGGCCTTTGCCGGACCGCGGGCCGCCGGCCATGTCCTTCCTCATGGAGAATAAGAGGTTGCTCGGCTGTGCCGCCTTGCTCGGGGCGGCCATTGCCTTTCCGGCCGGGATGATGCTGGGCGGAAGCGGAGCAGGCTTAGAACAGGCAGCGGAGCGCGGTGCCGGGGACGCTCCGCGTGCGAAGCCCAAGCGGGCAGTGCGGGATTTCTATTCGCCGAGCGTCCTCGGTGACCCCTATGTGATCGAGCAGCAGCTTCGGGTGGTGGAAGCGCTCGAATTGAGCTGCCGCCAATACGGCGAGCGCTGCGCCGAAGCACAAAAGGCGCGAGAGCGGGTGGAGGAGAATAGGGGACGCTGAGACGATCTCGGGCGCCACCCCTCGTGAAGCCGCCTGGCTTCTTTTGATCGCCTAGCAAGCGGTAGACGGCGCTGCTCACGTCTGATCCGCGCCTCCATCTCGGCCTGTCGGGGCCAGATCGTCGCATCCGAGACGCGGGAGCTTTGTTCAGGCACATCGCACGTCCGCGTTCGAACCAATAGCGGACAATCACGCGCAGGGGCGGAACCTGCAGCATGAGATTGCATGCTAGTGCCCAAGCTACGGCTTCACTGGACCCGGAATTCAGTGATGATCAGCCGCGCCGGACCGGTCGCGTAGATGCCGTGGCCGTAGCCATCTCCGCCGCCCAACACGAAGCCCACCTGATCGGCGTTGGCGATAGCATCTCGAAACGCGGCAGGATCACTGGTCGCGCTGGAAGTCTGAACCGCCGTCCATCTCCCGCTGAGGGGCGCGATGATCTGATACTCGCCACGCCTCAACGGCTGGGTGGCGAACGTGCCATACCAGCGGTACGTCTCGAACCGGCCGCGCGCCGTCCAATTGTCTCCGGCACGCTGAAAAAACGGCGTGATGATACCCGGCGTTCCTGGGGCCGTGGAGGCTTCGATTCTCGTACCTGGAGCCGCCTCGATGCGGTAGCGTATGACAATACGGCTCTTTCCCCGGAGGGAGCCATGGGGGAAGGTCACATAATGCACGCTTCCCGGAGGACGGGGCAAATTGATCTGCAACGTTCCGTTAGGTCCGGCGGTGGGATGCAGCGGCATACCCACCGAGTAGTTCCGCCCCTTGATTATGGGACCAATCACCCACCGGTTTGCACTCGGCACCGCGGCGGCTGCACTCGGCCCTGCTCCAGCGCCTAAAATGCTTAAAAGCGTGCACGTGATCATGACAGGGCGATAAAACAGCATCAACAACTCCTGCTAGGCCTCGTCGCTCCTGCCTATGCATACTCGCCCTTCTCCAGGCTGAACCAAGCAAGTGAGTGAAGCGGGTTTAGCGGGAACGGCTGTGAGGAAACGCGGAAGTGATCACTGCCCTCACCGCACTCGCTGCTGCCGCGTTCACCTGTCGGCCTCAAGCCGTCTGGGACGGCGATAGCTTCACCTGCTCCAGTGGGACAAAGGATCTGGAGGGGAATGCGGCCAAGTGAGAGGCACTTGCCTCCCGATGTCCGGAATGGGTCGAAAGCAGACCTTCAAAGAATGTCTGCAATGGGTGGAAAGCGGAACTTCCTCTGAGCGTACGGGCGGGGCGACGCGAGGGGCGCCGCATCGGGTGGAAAGCAAACAATTAGAACTACCGACTCCGCCTGCCATGTCAGAGCGACCGTGCCATTAGTATGTCGTCTTCGAACGACCCATCGGGGAGTGACACCCGGCCAACAAGTCTGCCTTCTTGAACAAACCCCAGCCGTTCGTAGAGCCGGAGGGCTCCTATGTTGCCAGATCGGGCCATCAACTCGACACGCGTTATAGCCGGCGACAGCGATCCAGCTGCCTTGAAGAAGGCAGCGAACAATGCTGATCCAATGCCCGTCCCCTGGCCCGACGGGTGAACGGCGACGGTTAAGTCCCCCAGCACATGATTGAACTGGCGCGGTCCCAGACGAGCAGCATGCACCTCGCCAACGAGTTGATCTTTCACGAAAGCCCCGAGCGTCACCCCGTTGCTGCACGCCCGCTCTAAGAACTCGCGCACATAATCGGGTGTTATCTCGTCAGGAGCGCGGGCTAAGCCCGACGAAGGAAGCGAAGCTGCGGCTCGGTAGACATCTACAACGGCCAAGGTGGCGGACACACCTAAAGGGCGAATGCAGCGTTCGGTCATCCATTCTCTTCCTCGAAAGGACACTCTCAGGCCAGCGCGTTGATGGTACGCTAGCCAACGCTAAGCGAGAATATCCTGTGAACCGTCGGTCGCTGCTGGTGATCCCAGTTAACCGGACTCGTCGTTCCGACTGAGCACGTTCCGCCACGATGCGGACTTCCGCTCTGGGTCGAGGGCAGACCTCCGCTGAAAGTGCGCTTTGGTGGGAAGCAGAAGTTCCGCTTGGCATAGAATGCACCCGACCGCAGGCATAGCTGTGCAGACCGCAGGGCGTTGAATCCGTCCAGATTATCGGAGCCCCGGCTGGCTCGGCCCTCTACTCCTTGGCGGGCGCCGGAATCGGTGGCAACGTCGCGATGATCTTTCCATCTTGGTCGAGCACAATGGGCATCAGCCGACTACCATTGGCAAACGTGAGTTCGAACTCGTCGCCACCAATCAATGGACGCCGGAACTTGATCGACCGCAGCTCGCCCAGGGGCGAGAGGTCTGCGTGCAACCGGGGTAGGTCGCGGCGGGTCTGATCGGCAAATTTCGGCGCCATGATGGAATAATCGGGCTGTCCGCTAACGTAGCCGGAAATCAGTTGCCGGATCGCTGTCTCATATCCCGGGAGCGGGGTCGTGCGGGGTGCGAACACGCGTTCTACGGACGCCGCTTCGATCTCCTTAACAGGCTTTGTTCCTGCCCTCTGGAGCGCCACCTGGAGCCCGTCGCTTGCAACCACCGCCACGTGGGGCTGCACTCCGCGTCCTTCCCAGTTCGCCTTTGTGATCGGGTTCTCGGAGCGCCCGAACGGAATCGTGGCTATCACGCCATGGCCTAGATCAACGGGGCCAGTGGGGTTGGCACCGCCGCCGGTCACCTCACCGACAATGGTTCCTCGTTTGAACGCCTGTACGGTGTAGGCGAAATCTTCTCCGCCTGAGAAAGTGTTCTTGCTTGTAAGCACGTACACAGGAACCTCAGCAAAGCTAACCGGGGTCGACACGCTGCTGAAAGTCTTCCGAGTGAACTCTCTTGTCTTCGGAGAGCGTGAAATGATGGTGCTTAGAGGGCGGCCCTGTTTCACCAGATAACTAACGAAATAGGCCACCGATTCTGGAGATCCCCCGCCATTTCGGCGGACATCGATGACCAGGCTCCGACTGCCCTTCAGAGCCGACATAGCTCGGTCGAGGACCGGCTTGAACGCTTGCATCGGCGCGAACCCCACAACCTCGATGTAGCCGATGCCGCCTGCAAGTCTGTCTGCTCGGGTCACACCAGCGTCGTTAGGGGGCCTCACGGCGGGTCGGCCCCTGGGTGGAGAGCCGGTGGG
>JALYGI010000385.1 GCA_030777185.1 Pseudomonadota bacterium | reverse complement strand
TGGGTGCCAAGAGCGCTCAGATCTTGATGTCGCGCGGCAGCTCGCCATGCCATTTGCGCTCGCATATCTCGCCATTCTCGTCGGCAAGGAACGCCTCCCCCTTCAGCGAGGCTGCGCGCTCGTTCGCGGCCGCCCAGGCTTCTTCCTGGCTCGAATGGCGGGTGGTTTGATCCGGCAGGCCCTCCTCCCGAACGATCCAGCCTTCGCCCTCCTTCACCGCCCAGAAGTTTCTTCCGACCATTTCTTCCCGCTCCTCCGATGGGTGGCGCGCTCTGGATAAACCATTTTCCTGGCGCCCTTTGCAAGGGAACCGCGCCGGGCGGCAGGACTTACATGCGCTCATCCCTCAAAGCGGAGCCACCATGATCGGCGCAGTTCTTTTCGATGTCGACGGCACCCTCATCGACAGCAACGACCTTCATGCCGCCGCCTGGCGGGAAACATTTTGTCGCTTCGGCATCGACATCCCGCTCGAGGAGATCCGCCGGCAGATCGGCAAGGGCGGCGACAACCTCATCCCCAGCCTCGTTCCCCAGGCAGTCGAGGAGGCGAGGCACGAGGAGATCGAAAGCTTTCGCTCCGATCTGTTCAAGCGCGACTATCTGCCGCGCGTCGTCCCCTTCCCTCAGGTGCTCCAGCTGTTCGAGCGGTTGGTGGGGGACGGCAGGAAGATCGTGCTCGCGTCTTCGGCCAAAGGCGCCGAGGTGAACTACCATCTGGACGTGATCGGCGCGCCCGACCTCGTCACCGCCACCACATCAGCCGACGATGTCGAGCATTCCAAGCCCTGTCCGGACATTTTCGCGGCGGCGCTCGCGAAGGTCGCACCGCTCACGGCCCAGGAGGTCGTGGTGGTCGGCGACTCTCCTTATGACGTGCAGGCGGCCAAGAAGCTCGGCATTCGCGTGATCGGCATGAGGAGCGGCGGCTTCGACGGCCAGATGCTGATCGACGCGGGCGCCGACGAGCTTTACGACAGCCCCGAAGAGCTGTTGCGCAATTACGAAAGCTCGCTTCTCTGTCGAGAGTAGCGGGTAAAGTAGCAATTAAGTAAGCATTTCTGCTGCATTGTTCCCCGGAGCCAAGCCCGCGGGGGAAGTGATGCACGGAGTCCGTTCTGCCATATTGTCCGGTGAGGGGGTTCACCCAGCGACGCCGGTCGCCGCCGTCAAAAAGAAGAAGAGCGATCCTGCGGCGCGCACTAGCCTCACCGCGATCGCGGTAAAGCGCGAGGAATCCCGCCTCACCAATCAGCGTCGGGAAGATCGGCACCGCGACATTTTCGAAGAAGCGACGATCCACTTCCGCCGCCGCAAATATCAGGTGCCGGTGATCAACTCGTCGGCCAGCGGTGTGATGATCGAGGCCGATATCGAGCCACGCATCGGCGAGGCGCTGCAGATCCAGTTCAACCAATGCAATCGTACGCAGTGCGTCGTCCGCTGGGTTCGGGGAAACCGTATCGGCTTGGAGTTCAATGAGGAAACCACCATCATCGGCCCATCGAGCATCCAGGATTTCATCATCCGGAAGCTGCGGGGCGGCGATGATGAGAGTGACGACGTCACTGGCGCCAAAGCCTCTCGGACGCCGCGGCATAGCCTGATCTGGATCGGGACCGTCCATTGCGAACACCAGACGATGCCGGTCCGGCTGCGGAACATCTCCACCGATGGCGCCATGCTGGAAACGGAGCACCAATTCGCGGCCGGAGCCGAGATCCTGCTCGATCTCGAGGAAGCGGGCACTGCTTTTGCGAAGGTGCGCTGGGCAAAAGGCGGCCAAATCGGGATCAAGTTCGACCAGCGATTCAACCTGAAGAACTTGACACGGTGCAGAACGGCCGCGACCGAGATCCTTTCGAGCACCGGTAAATCCACCACTTACATGCTGAAGCCGCGCTATCTCGAATCCGAGACGAGCCCGGATTCTCCCTGGGCTGCGATGTGGGAGCGGCTGACCCCCCAGGATCTAAGCTCCAAGCAAAAGTGAGCGCTTGGACCTTGATCGGATCAGGCGAATCAGCCTGAACCGTGACTCACAGTCTCAATCGTTTGAAAAGGGCCTGATTCACGGCTTCGGCGGAAGCGCTTAGCGCTACCACCTCAACCGATCACGTCCCAGAGCCTTTGGTCAGCTCGTCTAGCCTGACGGGCCGGAACGCGCGCGCGTCCACCCCTGCATCATATTGGCGCGGCAGCGGCTTCAACCTGCCGTGACTGTGGCCGTGCAGGTTGATCGTCCCGCGATGCTGGCCGTTCCAGCTCCGGAAGGGATAGTGGCAGAGGACGAGGCGCCTGCCCTCAACCTCGACCTCACGATAGTCCTGCACGCTCTCCCAGCCGGCGACGCTCTCGATTCCCGGCGGATCATTATTGCCTCGAACAAGGTGCTTGCGTCCGGCGAGCCGGCCAAGGAGCAAGGGCACGTCGGCAAGCCTGCGTGCAAAATCCCCAAGATGCCAGACCTCGTCATCCTGGCCGATGCGTTCGTTCCAGCTGCTGACCAGCGCTTCGTCCATCTCCGCGACCGAGGTGAAAGGGCGCTTATGGATGTTGAGCGTGCGATGATCGCCAAAATGCGTGTCGCTGGTGAAGAAGGTGGCCACGATCTCCCAAACGCCGCAGCGGCGGCAGAGATGCTTAGGACCCTGGCCTCAGCCGGTGGGGCGGAACCGCCGCCGTTCGGGATCGAAGGTGCAGCGGTAGCGGCGTTTGATGCACTCGTTGAAGAAGCGGCCCGCGGACGGCGCTTTCTTCAGCGCCTCGTAGATCGCGCGCGGCACGCCGAAATAAACGTAGCGGCCGGTTTCCCGAAACCAGATGGAAAGCGCTTCCGCCTCTTCGTCATAAGCGACTCGAGAGATCAGGCTTGAGTTGAGCTTGGCGGCACGCATGTGCTTGATCCTCAAGAGAGAATCAGGCGCCAAAGATGCTGTGACTCGCGAGTTCCCGGCGGTTCGCCGAGCCGAATCGAATTTGCGCCGGAACGAATCGCGCGGGGCTCGTCAATGGCGGTGGCACTCCGGCGAGCAGCCGGTAAGATCACTGAGAGAATTCTGGGGAGAGACCATGATGATCCGCGCCGGCCTTGCTCTTGTTGCCGTTTCAATCTGCGTTTCACACGCCGCCCAGGCGGCGCCGCGCCCCAGCGCTCTCAAGGCGCGGGCACTGGCCGGCGTCGAAGCGCGCACCAAGCTGGCGCAGGAGATCAACGACAGCGTCTTCAGCTTCAGCGAGCTCGCCTTCCACGAGGTGGAGACGTCGCGCTACCTTACCGACATGCTGGAGAAGAACGGCTTCACCGTGGAGCGCGGCGTCGCCGGGCTGCCGACAGGATGGGTCGCCAAATGGACCAACGGCTCGGGCGGGCCGGTGATTGCCCTCGGCAGAGACATAGACGGCATTCCAAAGGCATCGCAGAAGCCAGGGATTCCCTGGCGCGAGCCGCTGGTCGCCGGAGCGCCAGGGCACGGAGAGGGCCATAATTCGGGGCAGGCGGTCAACATCGTCGCTGCGCTGGCGGTGAAGGATCTGATGCAGCGCGAGAATATCGCCGGCACCTTG
>JALYGI010000384.1 GCA_030777185.1 Pseudomonadota bacterium | reverse complement strand
ACAGCGACCAGCTGCCGACGCCCGTTGTCGTCCGGCAGCTCGAGACGCTGCTGGTGCGCGAGCGCACCGCTCTGCCCGCCCCGGCGGCCCGCCAAGCGGACGCGATCAGCGCGCAGCTGCCGCTGCTCGAATCGCGGCTCGCCGAGGTCGATCCGCTCGACCCCCTCGCGCAGGACGCGCGGCGGCTGATGGGCAAGCACCTGCCCGAGCTCATTGAGCGCTACGAGCGCGTGCCGGCCCAGTATCGCGCCGAGCGTGACGGCGAGGGCCTGACTGTGGACGAGCGTCTCGTCGCGGGGCTCGATGCCGCCCGGCAGGCGCTCGATGACATTGGCGGAAAGCTTTCGAAGCAGGACATCGACGCATTCGAAACCCAGGGGCGCTTCATCGAAAGCCGGTACAAGGACGGCGGCGTCAGCGAAGGAAGCTGGGGCATGCGGTTCGACTTCGAACGCGCTCTCGGGGAGACCGAGGATTTCCTGTTTCGCCAGCTAAGCTCCCGCGCCGCCCGGGAGGCGCAGAAGCGGAAGGTGCAGCGCGGCATCAACGAGGTCTTCAGGAGGGTCCGGCGATCCGCGATCGTCATGCTCGTGCTCCTGTCCGCGCTCGTCATCTACAGCATCTTCGTCGACGGCATCGACATCCTCACCTGGTTCATCGCCCTCCCGACGGTGTTCCTTGCCTCCACGATCGCCCTCTTCTGGCCCTCTTCGCGCCGCCAGCCGCGCTTCGAGCAGCGGGAGGCGGCGCCGCGGCTCGACGCGCTCGCCGGACGGATCGAGGAATGGCTGCTGGAACGCTGCCGCGACTTGCCTCGCGCAGCTCTTCCCGCCGTGGATAACATATTGTCACGTCTCAATGAGATGCAGCCCGATCTTTCAACTCTTTCCGCAGATACGCCGCTTGGAGGTGAAACCCAGCGGCTGATCGGCCAGCATCTCCCGCGCCTCGTGGACACCTATCTGGCGCTTCCGCCCAGGAGCCGTGATGCGCGCTCGGAGAACAGCCGTCGGTTCGCCGAGAGCCTGGACATCGTGGCGGAGGAGTTGGGACGTCTCTCAAGCGAGGTGCACCGCGACCGGACCCTGCACTTCGAAACGCAGCGCCGCTTCATCGAGACACGCTATAAGGACGAGTAGCGATCAAGTCTGTCGCCGCACGTCCAAAGCTCACGGCAATCGCGCTCCTCCTCCTGTTTTGCCTCCTGCTCCTCGCCATCGTGCTCGCGGCGACCGCTGCAATCGGGCGCTTCGGAGGCTTCTCGCGAGAAAGCCGTGCCGCAATCCTCTTCTGCGGATCGGTGAATTCGCTGGCGAGCGGAGCGCCGATGGCGCGGATCCTGTTCCCGGGTGCCGCCGCGAGCTGATCGTCTGCGCCTGGATCGCAGCCAGGATGGGCGCTCGGAATTCTCCGGAAGCGCGAAGCGCATAACCACGCGCCCAGTGTCACTGGACATGCGGCAAGCTTGATTTAGGCTTTACCCGTCATGCACATCGACGAAGCTCTTGCCCGTGCCGAGGGGGTCCAGAAGGTCCCCAGCCCGAAGCTCCACCTCTACATCAAGCGGGCTTTCCTCTCTCCGGCGGAATGCACGCGCATCATAGCGCTGATCGATGCGGAGCGCCGCCCCTCCACCATCGCCGATGATCTGGGCGACAGCCTCTTCCGCACGAGCGAGACTTGCGACCTCGATTCAGCCCTGCCCGAGGTGGCCACGCTCGAGAAAAGGATCGCGGAATTGACCGGGCTCGACCTCGCTTATGGGGAGCCGATCCAGGGCCAAAGATATGCGACGGGCCAGGAGTTCAAGGCGCATACCGACTATTTCGAGCCGGACGGCCCGGATTATCTCCGATACTGCTCGCTCTCCGGCCAACGGACATGGACGGTGATGATCTACCTCAACGAGCCCGACGCCGGCGGCGCGACCCGGTTCAAGGCGATCGACAAGATTGTGCAGCCGGAGACCGGCAAGTTGCTGGCCTGGAACAATCTGACGCCCGATGGGCGCGTCAACGGCAACACGCTCCACCACGGCATGAAGGTACGCGCGGGGACGAAATATGTCGTCACGAAATGGTTTCGGGAACGCCCCTGGCAATGGGGCTGAAGCAAGCCCGGCCGGCTGAGGCTCGGGCGGCGCGGCTAGGGATCCACGCCGCCCGAAGCATCGTCCTTAGACTATGTTAGTTTGCCCGAGGCTGAACGGGCTTTTCGAAAATTAACGGAGGGGGACGAGCGCGGCATCGCTCCGGATCAGCTCATCCCGCGGCGGCGGCCAGCGTTCTCTTTGCCTGCACCAGATGCGGCCGGTCGATCATTTTGCCTTGGAGCGACAGCGCGCCGGCGCCAGGGCTGGCTTCGAAGGCGGCGATGACGGCGCGGGCATGCTCGATCTCCGCTTCCGATGGCGTGAAGGCCGCGTTGATCACCTCCACCTGGGCCGGGTGTATCGCCATCATTCCGGTGAAGCCATCGCGTCGGGCGCGGCCGGCATAAGCGGCAAGACCTTCGAGGTCGCGAAAGGCCGGGTAGACGGTCTCGATCGGGGCTACACCCGCCGCGGCCGCCCCGAAGAGGCAGAGCGAGCGGGCAAGTTCATAAGGTGGCGTGAAGCGGCCGTCGTCCTCACGGCTCGTCGCCGCTCCAATCGCGGCCGGGAGATCTTCGGCGCCCCAGGTGAGGCCGGCCAGCCGTTTCGCCCCGCCATAACTGCCGAGCTGGAACATCGCCGCGGGCGTCTCGGTGGCGATGGCGAGGATCTGCGCCGTCGCATTGCCGCGCTCGGTCAGACGCCGCGCCAGTTCGGTCACCGAGGGTCCCCCCTCCGCCTTGGGAAGAACGATGCCCTGGGGATGATGCGCCACGA
>JALYGI010000383.1 GCA_030777185.1 Pseudomonadota bacterium | reverse complement strand
CCTCTTTCTCTTCCGCGACCAGCTCTTCGGCGGAGCCGCCGACAATGTCGAGAAGATCGACGTCGACATCACCGCCAACAGTTCCTGAGCTCGATTTCCTTGATCGAAGCGCTTTGGCGCTTCGATCAAGGGCGTGAATCCAGGCTTCGATTGAGCAGAGACAAGCGCGTTCCTGCTGCAGGCGTCCGCGATCAGCTTGTCCGGGCGGGGAACCGGCACTCCGGAAGACCAAGTGTCTTCATGTGGCGGCATTGGCGCACCTGGACATCCCCGGTCGGTGCGATGAAGATTGAATATTCGCCGTCGGTGCAGCGGAGCGTCCACATCGAGAGATTCTTATAATCCTCCTGATAGCCGCTATACTCGACCTTCTTGCACCTCTGACCGCTGTCCCGTGCGGCACGACGAAGGCCCATGCCGCGGTTGAATTCACTCAAGGATTTGAGCTGCTCGACATGCGGGTTTCCGGCCTTGATCGATTTGGTTTTTGTCGTGTCTCCGCCTCCGGAATCGCAACCTGCGAGAGCCAGGGCCAATCCCGTTATCGCGACCAGTCTCACCATGTTTGCCTCCATCAGCCATATACGATGTGAGATAGGTCGGATCAGCCCTTCGTGAAGATGCGCCATTGGCCGGCCGGCTCGCGGCGGCGGAGCGTCACCGTGCCGGCGCTTCCAAACGGCGTTCCATCCCTCATCGTGCCATAGGTGTGGACCGGGACCTCTACATAGAGCCAGCCGCCGGCTTCTACCGGCTCGGAGGGCGTCCCGACCGTCACCCCATGGGATGCGAAACGCTCGAAATGGGCGGCAAAGGCATCGGTGTCGGCCCCATTGGGTTCGCGCAGCTTGTGCGCCTGGGTGTAGCGGCGCTCCCCGATGAGTGCGTAATAACGGCGTAGCACATTGGCGGCATCGCCACTTTCGGCCGCCGACATGGGCTGAGCGGGATCGGGAGAGGCCGCCGCTGCGGGCGGTGTCGCGGGAGCCTGACTTTCAGGCTTCCGCTCCGGCGGCGTGGGCGCGGCTTCTTCGGTGCAGGCTGTGAGCAGCAAGGCGAGCCCCATGCCCGCCGCCGGCGCCGTGAGGGCGAGAGCTTCAGCCCGCCTCAACAAGCCGCCAACGCAGGGTTTCGCCGGCATGGAAGGGCACGATCGCGCTGCCGGCGCCGGGCAGCAGCTCCGGGACCGTGACCTCTGCGCGTTCAAGAGTGACGGTGCCGGGATTGAGGGCGAGGCCGTAGAAACGTGCTCCGTTTTCCGAGGCGAAGGCTTCGAGACGATCCAACGCCCCTTCCTCCTCGAACACCTGCGCATAGCTTTCCAGCGCAAACGGCGCGTTGAAGATGCCGGCGCAGCCGCAGCCCGATTCCTTGCGCTCCCGGGAATGGGGAGCGCTGTCGGTGCCCAGGAAGAATTTTGGAGAACCGGACGTGGCTGCACGCCTGATCGCTCGGCGGTGCGCCTCCCGCTTGGCGACCGGAAGGCAATAAGCATGGGGCCGGAGCCCTCCGGCGAACATCGCGTTGCGGTTGATCACCAGATGTTGAGGCGTCACCGTGGCCGCAATCAAAGGGCCGGCCGCGAGCACGAACTCGGCGGCCTCGGCGGTGGTGATATGTTCGAACACCGTCTTGAGCGCGGGGAAATCCCGCACGAGTCCGGTCAAGACGCGTTCGATGAACACCCTCTCCCGGTCGAAGACGTCCACATCGGGATCGGTCACCTCGCCATGCACCAGGAGCGGCATCCCGATCCGCTGCATCGTCTCCAGCGCCGGGTGGATGTTGGTGAGGTCGGTAACGCCATGGGCCGAGTTCGTGGTCGCGTGAGCGGGGTAGAGCTTGGCGGCGGTGAACACCCCCGCCTCGAAGCCCCGTTCGATCTCCACCGGATCGGCGGCATCGGTGAGGTACAGGGTCATCAGCGGCGTGAACTCCGCTCCTGCCGGCGCCGCAGCAAGGATGCGCTCGCGGTAGCTGATCGCGGCGGCCATGCTGGTAATTGGCGGATCGAGGTTCGGCATCACGATCGCCCGGGCGAAGGCACGTGCCGTGTAGCCGGCGACGGCCTGCAGCATCTCGCCGTCGCGCAGGTGCACGTGCCAGTCGTCGGGGCGGCGAATGACGAGGCGGTCTGTCATTGGGTCTCCGAAGCTCTGCCGATCGCGGCCCTCCACGGCTCCGGCGTTACCCCCTTAAAGCCGACTCCCGGTGAGACCAAGATTCACGTTCGTGCTGTTTCAGCCTGAGAGGATCTTGGTCTAATGAGCTTTTCATGGCTGGAACCACCCTCGTCGATCGCGCCCTGCTACGCCTCTTGGGCGAGGATGTGCGAGGCTTCCTCCAAGGGCTCGTCACGAATGACGTGCTTGCGCTCGCTCCCGGCCGGCCGCTCTGGGCGGCGCTGCTTTCGCCGCAGGGAAAGGCGCTGTTCGACTTCATCCTCTGGGCCGACGGCGAGGATGTGCTGATCGACTGCGAGCGCGAGGCGAGGGGAGATCTGGCGAAGCGGCTGACGCTCTATCGGCTACGCCGGCCGATCAGGATCAATGTGGAGGAAGGCCTCGCCGTCCACTGGTCGG
>JALYGI010000382.1 GCA_030777185.1 Pseudomonadota bacterium | reverse complement strand
CCAGGCTTACCATGCGCGTCAGCCTCGACCATCACAGCAGGAGGCTGCATGAGGCGGAACGAGGGGCAGGAAGCTGGGCGAAAGCGATGGACGGCCTCAAGTGGCTCTCCGACCAAGGTTTTCGAGTTGCGGTGGCCGGGCGGCGGCTTGGCAATGAGAATGAGGCGGAGGCACGCGGCAGCTATTCGCGCCTCTTCGCTGAAGCGGGGATCAATGTAGACGCCGGCATCGTGCTCTTTCCCGGCATGGATGAAGCGGCCGATGTGCCGGAGATCAGCGAATCCTGCTGGGGCATCGTCGGCGTTTCGCCCAGTGCGATGATGTGCGCCTCGAGCCGGATGGTGGTGAAGCGAAAGGGGACCGAGCGGCCGGTCGTGGTCGCCTGCACGCTCCTGCCTTATGATGATCAGTTCGCGTTTGGCGGCACGCTCAGCGAGGCTTCAGGCAGAGTGATGCTGAACCACCCGCACTGCGCGCGCTTCTGCGTCCTTGGGGGGGCCAGCTGCTCCGGCTAGCATGCTTTCAGTGGTGATCCCGACGCTGAACGCCGCCCATCATCTTCCGCATTGCCTGGCGAGCCTGTCGCATGTCGGAGAGATCATCGTCGTCGACGGCGGGTCGCGCGATGAGACCATCGCCATCGCCGAGGCCGCCGGAGCGAGGGTGGTGGTTGCGCCCAAAGGGCGGGGTCCGCAGTTGAAGGCTGGGGGTGAAGCGGCACGCGGCGACTGGCTCTTCTTTCTCCACGCCGACACAATTCTGGCCCCCGGCTGGCGGGAAGCCGTGCATGCGCATGTCAGCCGGTCGATGAGGCCCGCCTGCCTCCGGCTCCGGCTCGACGATCCGGCTTGGCAGGCGCGGATGATAGAGCGGGCGGTGGCGGCGCGCGTTCGCTTGCTGGGATTGCCTTATGGCGACCAGGGCCTGCTGGTGACGCGAACGCATTATCACAATGCCGGCGGCTATCAGCCGCTTCCGCTGATGGAAGATGTGGACCTGGTCCGCCGTCTCGGCCGCGTCGCAATGCTCGGCGCAGACGCCACCACGTCGGCCGAACGCTGGCGGCGCGACGGGTGGTTCAGGCGTTCGGCCCGCAACCTCCTCTGCCTCGGCCTCTACAGCGCCGGGATGAGCGCGGAGCGGGTGGCACGTATCTATTCGCGCTAAGGGCTTGTTACATGTCTAGCGGAAGATCCGCCTGCAGACTGCGTCCAGCTTCGCCATCAGAGCCGGATCACGCGCCTCGGGCGCGGTGATCAGCGCCGTGTCCAGAATCGTGTCGATGGGCGAGGGGGTTCGCTCCTTCGGAAGCGACCTTGCAAGCTCGACCACCAGCCGCCGCGCGGTCTCGGCATTGGCGCGGAGCTGCGCGAGGATCGCGGAGACCTCCACCGCCTGCTCCCCCGTGCGCCAGCAATCATAATCGGTGACCATGCCGACGAGTGCGTAGGGAAGCTCGGCCTCGCGGGCGAGCTTCGCCTCGGGCATGCCGGTCATCCCGATCACATCGCAGCCCCATTGCCGGTAGAGATGGCTCTCGGCGCGCGTCGAGAATTGCGGCCCCTCCATCGCCAGATAAGTGCCGCCTCGGGCGACTTCTGCGCCCGCAGCCTCGGCCGCTGCCGCCGCAAAGCCGGAGAGCCGCTCGCAGACCGGATCGGCCATCGAGACGTGCGCCACCATGCCGTTTCCGAAGAAGCTCTTGTCGCGGGCAAGGGTGCGGTCGACGAATTGATCGACCACCACGAATCGCCCGGGCGCAAGCTCCTCCCGAAGCGATCCGATCGCCGAGATCGCGATCAGATCAGTGCAACCGGCCCGCTTCAGCGCATCCACATTGGCGCGATAATCGACGCCGCTCGGCGACAGACGATGGCCCCGGCCGTGCCGCGGCAGGAATACGAACCTGATGCCCTCTATCCGCCCGATCAGCAGCGCATCCGAAGGCGCCCCCCACGGCGTTTCCACCTGGATCCACTGCGCCTCCTCAAGCTCATCCACTTCGTAGAGGCCGGAGCCGCCGATGATGCCGATCGTCCATTCGCTCATGCACCGGGCTTTGATCGATCTGCCGGGACAAGTCGACCCGCGCCGAAGCCGCCGCTAAGCTTTACCGATGGAGCGACGGTTCAAAGGGCGCACCCTCCTCAAGCGCGTGCTGAGCGTTCTGGCGGCGCTGCTCGCATTGCCTCTGCTTTACTTCACCGCCGCCTTGATCGGCGGCCTCGTGCCTGCGAACCCGGGCTGGCGGCAGCCGGATCGAGGGATCACCATCTTCGTGCGCACCAACGGCGTCCATACCTGGATCATGGTGCCGACGGTCGCCGCAGGCGTGGATTGGCGTCCGCTTGCGCCGCCTTCTCACATCAAGGATCCGCGCTATGCCGGCAATTATCTGGCGATCGGCTACGGCAATCGCGATTTCTATCTGAACACCCCCAGCTGGAGCGATCTTTCGCTCCGCACGGCGCTCGCCGCAGCATTTGGCCAAGGCCCCAGCCTCGTGCATGTCGAGCATGAGCGAAGCCCCAGGCCGGACGAATATCAGCGGCCGCTGGTGCTGAGCATCGCCGAGTACCGAAAGCTCGCCGCGCATATCGGCGGCAGCTTCGAGGTGGATCCGCAGGGCCGGTCCAAGCCCCTCCTCGGCCGCGGATATGGCCCAGCCGATGCCTTCTACGAAGCGAGAGGCCCCTACAACGCCTACCGCACCTGCAACGAATGGACCGGGGAGGCGCTTCGCGCGGCCGGCGTCCGCACCGGGATTTGGACCCCGATGTCCGAAAGCATCATGCTCCGGCTGGGCGGCGCCAGCGAACTTGGAGAGCCAAGGGCCTGATCGGTTGAGATGGAAGCGCTACGCGCTTCCGCCGAAGGCGTGAATCAGGCCCTCTTCATAAGGTCTAGCAGTCGGGGCGTGTCAGCACCCAACTTCCACCGACGAGCGCGGCCAGCGCCGGCAGGAGCCCCCAAGGCATGGCGAGGAAGATGAGCCCGATCGCGGCACTGGCAGCGAAAGCGGCCGAGGCCGCCGCCTTGCCCCTGCGGCTGATCGCCCCGCTTCTCCGCCAGGCCCGAATGTGCGGCCCGAACAGCCGGTGATCGAGAAGCCGCTGCTCCCATCGCTTGTTGCTTCGCGCGAAGCAAAAGGCCGCGAGCAGCACGAACGGCACCGTCGGAAGCAGCGGCAGGAAAATGCCTGCGATCCCGAGGCCGAGCGCGAACACACCGACAGCCGCATAACCCAGCCGCAACACTGCCCGAGCTCCTTCGCCGCTGCTTCACCTGCGCCTTTGGCTTAGAGCCTTTCCCGACAAGGCGGAATCGGCTTGTCGGATCAGAAAGGCTCCAGATCTAGTCTTTGAGATGATCAGGTCGCCATGCTCCCCGAGCATGGCTACGGATTGCCGGGGGAAGAGCCGGCCGCCGCGCCTCCCAGGCGCGGCTGCGACCTTCGGGGAAGGTCGCACCGGCTCATCCGTACCTGATCATTCCCGGTCGAAAATTGAGTAGGTGCGCAGTCCCCCGGACTGCGCAGCCATGCCCGGGGGGCAT
>JALYGI010000381.1 GCA_030777185.1 Pseudomonadota bacterium | reverse complement strand
ACGTCGATCATCCGGTCGCGTTCGCGGTGGATCAGCGGCGGCAGCTCGTGCATCCAGCGCCGGTAATAGAGATCGTCATAGGCGTCCTCCTTTACCCACTCCCAGCCGGCGCCGAGCAAAGCGGTCTCCACTTTTCGCAGGCTTTCGTGGGGCACCAGGATGTCGAGGTCGCCGATCGAACGGCCAAGCCCTGCTGAAACGCCTGCGGCGGCATAGGCGGTGCCCTTGAGGAGCAGCACTGGAACACCGAGTGGAGCGAGCGCTCTGCGCGCCATCTCGGACTCCCAGAGCGCCTGCCGGCGTACCTGTTCAGCATCGTTCCTCGTATCGTTGAGCAGGCGCTCGACCTTGTTCGGGAGCGCCAGCCCCTCAAGACGAAAGGCAAGGCTTCCCATCAAGGATTCGGCGCGCGCGATTGAGATCAGCGAGGTCCATTCGCCCGCGTCGAGGCATTCGGCC
Organism: Pseudomonadota bacterium; assembly: GCA_030777185.1. Classification (GTDB taxonomy): domain Bacteria; phylum Pseudomonadota; class Alphaproteobacteria; order Sphingomonadales; family Sphingomonadaceae; genus Allosphingosinicella. The sequence goes on along the minus strand of JALYGI010000381.1, from coordinate 4,336 downwards.
GAACGCGGCTCGCGAAGGGCGGTGACAAGAATGCCCGCGTGCCTCATTCGACCTCGCCCCACAATCGGTCGATCAGCGTCAGCGCCGCCTCAGTGTTGGGATAGTCGATCGCGCGGGCGGGAGTGCCCGTCACGAGGCGGCACAGCGCTCCGTACCCGCGCTCCCCAAGCGCCACATAATTGGTCGAAGCCTGGGTCAGCCTGACGAATATCTCCGCCTGGCCCACCGGCCGCACCGCCGCCTGAAGGCCGCGCCCATATTGCGGGAAGAGGATGAGGACGGGCTTGGCCGGCTCCCGCATCCGTGCAATCGCCTCGCCGTTCGGGCGAAGATGGCGGATGGTTCCCTTCGGCGTGTTCCGAAGCACCGGCCCGAAGCGGTCGGCGCCGACAATCTCCTCCAGAACAAGGACGGCCTGGTTCTTGAGGCTCACCGCGCGGGGGAACGGGTGCAGGCGGCCGTCGTCCATGTTGAGCAAGGCGAATTCGTCGCCCATGAAGCGCCACCCGCGCTCCCCCAAGATAGCGGAGAGCGTCGACTTGCCGGACCCTGACGCTCCGGTCATCAGCAACGCTTTGCCGTCCCTCTCCACGCTTGAGGCATGGAGCAGGAGGTATCGCTTCTGCCCTAGCGCCATCTGGAGGTTCATCCCCATTTCCGCGGCAAGCAGTCCATGCGCCAGCGCCAGCGGAACCGCATCCGGCAGGATATAATCGCCGCGGATTGCGACCGACGGCCGCAGCCACCTGCGCCATGGCGTCTCCGCCTCCAGCCGGATGGTGAAGTCGCAGGGCCCATCCGGAGCCGGATAGCCGGCATAAAGCTGCTTCAGCGCGTCCATCGGCTGACGCCATTCGGAGCCGAGGCGGAATGCCACCGGCCCGACCTCAAGCGCATGGCTGTGCCTCATAGCCGGCTGACGAGCCCCGCTGCCTCGAGCTCATCGAGCCGCGCGGCGAGCGCGCTTTCGGCCCCGTCCACGTCGAAATTCCGGCTGAGCCGGCGCACAAGCTCCCTGAGGTCGGCCGGTCTGCCGGCAAGCGCTTCCAGGATCTGCGGCGCGGGCGGCGCGACGATATGGGTCATGCCCGAAGGCACATGGAACAAGGCAGTCAGCCCGTCGAGCTCGACCTTCCTGATCTGGCTCTGATCATCGGCGATGTAGCTTGGACCGGCCACCAGCCGGCCCTTCTTAGCGCGGCATCTGCAGCGAGGCGTAGCAGGTGAATCCGCTCATCCCCGCCTGCAGACGGCGAATATAGTTGGCATAAGCCTGAGCGGATTGCGCATCGATTCCGGCGGGAGTGGGGCCGCCGCGAAGCATGACTTTCACTTCCTCCCCCGTCAGCGGGCGGGACAGTGGCGGCACCGCGCCGGCAGTTCCCGGCGCGACGAGGCTTCCGTCCTGCGCGATATAGCTGCCGGCCGCCTGGGGCGCCGGAACCGGTATCTCGCAATTGAGGACCGAGCCGGCGGTCTGGGCGAGCGCCGGCCTGATGGTCACGACGGTCGAGGCCGCTGCCGCGCCGAGCGCGAGCACGATGCGACGGCTCGGCTGGGGGGCTGTTTCCTCGGATTGCTGATCGATGGGTTCGCTCATAGCCTGCCCTGGATACGCCAACCCCCGTTTAATAAGGGTAAAGCCCCCCAAAGGCGAGCAGTGGCGATCCATAGCCGATCCCGTTATTGGACACTGTGATGGGCCCCAATCGGATCATGCGCGCTCTGGCAGCCCTGGCCATCGCCGCATCTGGCCTTTTCCTGGCTTGGTCCATGGGCAGTCCAATGACCGGGACATTGATCGCGATGCTGGCGGGCGCCGGTGCCGCTGTGCTGGCGGGAACGAGCTCCAACGGCCACCCCGCCCCCGAACGCCCGACTGAGACCGCCGGCCTGACGCTTCTTCCCGATGTAGTGGATCTCGTCGAATCGGTCGATACGCCGCTGCTGATCGTGCGCAATCGGCGCATCCTCATTGCCAACGAAGCCGCTCGGCAAGTGCTCGGCGACCACATCCAGGGTGTCGACGTGCGCCTCGCCATTCGCCATCCGGCGGCCGCCGAACGGCTGACCGAGCCGGCCTCCGGCGAGCAGCCTGAACGGGTGATCCGGACCGAGCTGGTCGGCCCCGGTCAGCATGATCGCCGCTGGGAAATGACGGCGACCTTGCTGAAGGATGGCAGCCGCCTCGTGCGCCTCGTCGACAATAGCGCCGCCCGTGCCGCCGAGCAGATGCGCACCGATTTCGTCGCCAATGCGAGCCATGAGCTCCGTACCCCGCTCGCGACCCTGCTCGGTTTCCTGGAGACGCTGCAGGACGAGGCCGCCGCCGAGGACAAGGAACTCCGATCCCGCTTCATCCGCATCATGTTCGACGAGGCCAAGCGGATGCACCGCCTTGTGGACGATCTTATTTCATTGTCGCGCATCGAGGGCGAGCGGTTCACTCCTGCGCGGGAACTGGTGGACCTGCTGCCGCTGGTCGACGAGGTGCGCCGCGACTTCGCTCATGCTCTCAAGGAAAGCAGGAGCGAAATCGTGGTGGAGTCTCCGGCCGGTCTTTCGCTGGTGCTGGGCGATCCGCTCCAGCTGCGCCAACTGCTTCACAACCTGGTCGGCAACGCTCTGAAATATGGGGGTTCGAGCGCCCTTGTGACCATCCGCCTCGCCGAAGCGGGACCGGAAATGCTTCGGATGAGCGTCATCGACCGCGGCGAGGGCATCGCACCCGAGCACCTCCCGCGCCTGACGGAACGCTTCTACCGCGTCCATCCGAGCCGCAGCCGGGCGATGGGCGGCACCGGTCTCGGCCTTGCCATCGTCAAGCATATCGTCGGACGCCACCGCGGCAGGTTGGAAATCCGAAGCAAGCCGGGTGAAGGGACAGCCGTCCATGTCGATCTGCCGCGCCCGTCGGCCGCACTATCGTCGACCACATTGTCATCGAAGAGTCACGAAAGTGACACAGGAGTCACGCGCAAGGTTTCTAGCGATGGCCCGAACGCTTGATGAAGGGCTCGATGGAGGCGAATTTGAAGAACAAGATTTTCGGCATGGCTTGCGCCGCCCTGATGCTTGGGGGATGCGGCGGCGGGGGCAACGATGCGGGGGGCGGCGCGTCTGGCCAGCAGATCCAGATCGTCGGCTCTTCGACGGTCTATCCTTTCACCACCGCGGTCGCCGAGCGGTTCGCGCAGACCAACCCTTCGTTCAAGGCGCCGATCGTTGAATCAACCGGCACCGGCGCGGGCATGAAGCTCTTCTGCGGCGGCGTCGGTGACCAGTTTCCGGACATGACCAACGCCTCGCGACGCATCAAAAAGTCGGAGCTCGAGACCTGCGCCCGCAATGGCGTCAAACAGGTCATTGAAATTCCCGTCGGGATCGATGGCCTTGCCCTCATTGAAGGCTTGAATGCCCCCCATAAATTCCAGCTGACCACCGCAGACGTCTACAAGGCGCTCGCCGCCAATCCGTTCGGCAAGCCCCAGACCGCCAAGACCTGGAGGGACGTCAACCCCGCTTTGCCCGCCGTCGCGATCAAGGTGTTCGGACCGCCACCAACCTCGGGCACCCGCGACAGCTTTGCCGAACTGATTCTCGAAAAAGGCTGCGATTCCGATCCGGCCATGAAGGCGCTGAAGGAGTCTAACAGCGAGCAGCATAAGAATGTCTGCACCAAGATCCGCGAGGACGGCGCCTATGTCGAGGCGGGCGAGAACGACAACCTCCTCGTCCAGAAGGTGGCGGCGAACCCCGGTGCGATCGGCGTCCTCGGCTATTCCTTCCTCGAGGAGAATGCCTCGAGGGTTCGCGGCATCCCCCTCGCCGGCGTCGCGCCGACGGCAGCCACGATCGGCAATCTCAGCTATCCCGGCGCGCGGCAGGTCTACATCTATGCCAAGGGCGAGCATATGAACGTGATCCCGGGCATGAAGGAGTTTCTGGCGGCTTACGCCTCGGCCTGGGGTCCTGGCGGCTATCTCGCCCAGCGCGGCCTTATCCCTTCGCCTCCCGACGTGCAGGCAAAGGCTGCGGCGGCGGTCCAATCGCTGACTCCGGTCAATGCCGCCGAGTTGAAGTGATCGCCTTAACGCCGAGCCTGCGTTGCGGGCCCGGCATCTGTTTGCTTGAAACGAGCCGGCTGCGTCCGGCTGTGTGAGGATTGCCGCTTTGTCGCTTCCGGCGCTTGCCCTGTTGATATTCGGGCTGGGCTTCATCGCCTGGGCGGCGGCGCGTGCGCGCGCGCTATCCTTCGCCGGCCCCGGCAAGCCGCGGCTCCACTCGCTGCCGAGCTATCACGGCTGGTATGTCGCGCTTTGGGCGGCCCTGCCGG
>JALYGI010000380.1 GCA_030777185.1 Pseudomonadota bacterium | reverse complement strand
GTTCTGCCGCAGCGGCCTGAACGCGGTTGACACTCCTCGCTTGGCGGCATACATCGCCCGCCACGTCGCAAGCGGGTGTAGCTCAGTTGGTTAGAGCGCCGGCCTGTCACGCCGGAGGTCGCGGGTTCGAGCCCCGTCACTCGCGCCATTTCCTTCGCCTCAGCGCCAGCGGCCCGTCTCCATCCACCGAAGCAGCGGCTTCAGGGGCAGGATCCAGACCGTGCCCGCCGCAAGGTAGAAGACGGCCTGGACCGGCCAGTCCATGTCGCCGATGATGCCGGCGAGGCTCGCCACCAGTATCGCCCATATCGTGATCAGCAGCAGGATCAGGCCCATTCCGGCGGGCTTGCGCCAAGTCGGCTGGTATTTCATCGGCAGGGGATCCATTCGGTGGGGGTGGCGATGGCGTCGAGGGGCACGTCCCACGGGTCGGCGGGGATCGGCTCCTCGCTGATCTGGTTGTCCCAGGCGATCCCGATCGTGAAGACGGTGCGGCCCTCGCGCAGATGCGACAGGGCGCGGTCGTAATGGCCCTTGCCGTGTCCGATCCGGTTCCCGTGGCGATCGCCGAGCACCAGCGGCACCAGCACCACGTCGGGCGAGAGCGCCGCAGCGGAGGCGGGGGGCTGCAGCACGCCCCAGGGACCGGCCTCCACGGCCGGCGCTTCGCGAAACATCATCCTTGCATCGCGGTCGAGGAACCAGGGGAGGGCGGCGGTCTGGCCGTCGCCGAGCAGGTTGAGCACCGCATAAGGGCTGATCTCGTGCTTCATCGGGTGATAGCCGGCAATGACTTTCGCGCCGATCAGGTGAGGGAGGACGATCTCGCCCAAACCGGCCTCGAGGCGCGCGCGGAGCTCGGGCGCAAGCGAGCGCGCATAAGCTCGGCGGGCCTCAAGGGCCCGCGCGCGCATTTCTTCTTTTGAAAGGGTGGGTGACGGGACCGCCATGGCCGTTTGCTGGAATATCCTCTGACGCCTCAACGTCAGGTGGGGACCATATGATCCGGACCGGAATCCGGGCAGGGACAGCCCCCTAGGATGTGATATCGCCTCAGGGATAGTCGCAAAAGCTCGTACCCGGCAGTACCCGTCTGGTCCAATCTAGGCGCTCCGGGCCCCGCTCTCAAGCCGTTCAGCAAGGATTTCCATCCGTTCGGCAAGGCGTTCCAGCGCTTCCGCGATCAACGAGTCCGTTTCCGGTTCCGGCACGGGAGCTGCCGGGCCATTGGCACGGACCTCCTTCAGCTCGTCCGCGAGCAGCAGCGAGGCGAACAGCAACTGCCGCGCCTCGCCCATGCTGCCGACCGCGGCCGCGGCATCCCTGGCCTTGCGATCCACGATCTCGGCGAGGGAGCGAAGATGGGCTTCTTCCCCATCTCGGCACGCGACCGAATAGCCGCGGGAAGCGATCTCGACTTCGACGCTTGCCATGCTCAGGCCCTCTCGCCGGCTTCGAGCATCCGGTCGATCTGCAAAATCGCTCCTTCGACCTTGCTTCGCAGCGTCTGATGAACTTGGCGGAGCTCGATCAGCTCATTGTCGTTTCGAGCCTCGGGCTCAGGCCTCCTCGCCGCCGCCGCCTCGACCCGAGCCAGCGCCCGCTCGAGCCGGTCGATTGCTTCCATCGCACGAATATCTGCCATGACGGCCGCATTAAGCATGCTTCTCGGCGGCGGCAACCCTCCCGCAAAGCGCTGGTGTTGACGCCCGCGCCTCCCCCTTTAAAGGAGCGGCCAAGCGGAGCCTCAGCCGAGTCACCGCTCGTCCTGCTTCGGGAACCTCCCGCCTAAGGAAGCCCATGTCCGCCGATCCGAGACTGCTCGCAAACGCCATCCGCGCGCTCTCGATGGATGCGGTGCAGGCGGCAAATTCCGGCCATCCCGGGATGCCGATGGGCATGGCGGACGTGGCGACGATCCTGTGGACCGAATATCTGAAGCACGATCCGTCGGACCCGAAGTGGCACGACCGCGACCGCTTCGTCCTTTCGGCTGGTCACGGCTCAATGCTGATCTACTCGCTGCTCCATCTCACCGGCTATGCCCGCCCGACGATCGACGACATCCGCAACTTCCGTCAGATGGGCTCGCCCTGCGCCGGCCATCCGGAGAACTTCCTTTTGGAAGCCGTCGAAGCGACCACCGGACCGCTCGGCCAGGGCTTCGCAATGGCCGTCGGC
>JALYGI010000379.1 GCA_030777185.1 Pseudomonadota bacterium | reverse complement strand
CGGCGGATCGGCGTGGTCTTCCAGGATTTCCGCCTTGTCCGCCATCTCTCCGCATTCGACAATGTCGCGCTGCCGCTTCGCGTCGCCGGCGTGGAGGAAAAGGACCTCGAAACCCCGGTGCGCGAGATGATGAACTGGGTCGGCCTCGGCCACCGCGCCAGCGCCCGGCCGGCGACGCTTTCGGGCGGCGAGCAGCAGCGCGTCGCGATCGCGCGCGCGGTCATCGCGCGGCCGGAGCTTCTGGTGGCCGACGAGCCGACCGGCAACGTCGATCCGGAGATGGCGACGCGGCTGCTCCACCTGTTCGATTCTCTCAACAAGCTCGGCACCACCGTCGTGGTCGCCACCCACGACATCCACCTCATTTCGCGCATCGGCCGCTCGGAGATGCTTCGGCTCGACCGCGGCCAGATCTCGGATCCGACCGGCGCATTGCGCCATCCGCCGCGGACGCCCGGCCCGTGAAACCCAATGCCCGCAAGTTCGGCAGGGCCGACCGGCAGCTTCTCCCGGAGGGGCGGCTCACCGGACCGATGCCCTGGGTGCTGGCGATCATGATGTTCCTGACCGTGCTGGCGGCTGCCGCTGGCCTCGGCCTCGGAAATGCCGCGCGCAGCCTCAACGCCAATGTCGGCAACCGCATCACGGTGCAGATCGTGGAAGCCAATCCGGACATTCGCGAGGCGCGGTCTCGCGCAGTGACCGCCGAGCTTCGCAGGATCAGCGGAGTGCTCTCCGTCCGCCCGGTCGAGCAGAAGGAGATGGAGCGCCTGCTGGAGCCCTGGATCGGAGAAGGCGGGCTCGAAGGTGAGCTGCCGGTCCCGGCCATGATCGACGCCGAGTTGAGCCCCGAAGCCTATGCGGATTTGAGCATCATTCGCGAAGCGGTCACGGCCGTGGCCCCTTCGGCCCGGGTCGACGACAATGCGCAGTGGCTCGCGCCGCTGGCGAAGCTGATCTCGGCCCTGAAATGGCTGTCCGCGGGGCTCGTGCTGCTGATGATCATGGCAACGGCAGCCACCGTGGTCCTCGCCGCGCGCGCCGCGCTCGACGTCCATCGCGGCACGATCGAAGTCCTCCACCTGATGGGCGCGACCGACGTGCAGGTTGCGCGGCTCTTCCAGCGCCGCATCGCGCTCGACGCGCTGTTCGGCGGCACGGTCGGCTTCCTCGCCGCCACCATCGTCCTGCTGGTGATCGGAAACCGGGTCGGCGCGCTCGGATCGGAGCTTTTGGGGTCGGCGGGCCTGCCGCTGACAAGCTGGGCTCTCCTCGTTGCGCTTCCCGTCGCGGGCGTTTTCCTCGCCATGCTGGTTGCCCGCGCCACGATTTTGCGGGCATTGGGGACGCTCCTATGATCACCCGCGCGGTCTCCTTTCTGCTTCTCCTTTACGTGCTGGGCTATGCGGCGTTTTCGGTGCTGCTGCCGAAGGCGGGCGACCAGCGCGTCACCGACGGCATCGTCGTCCTCACCGGAGGCGCCGGGCGGCTCGAGCGCGGTCTCGACCTGCTCGAGCACGGAAAGGCGAAGCGAATGCTGATTTCGGGCGTGGAGCGGACCGTGCGGCCGATCGAGCTGGCGAGACATCACAATAAAGATCCGGCGCTGTTCGAATGCTGCATCGATCTCGGGCGCGAGGCGGTCGATACCCGCTCGAACGCGGAGGAGACGGCGCGCTGGGTGAAAAGGTACAAGCTGCAATCGGTGCGGCTGGTGACGACCGACTGGCACATGCCCCGGGCCGGCTTCGAGCTTGCCCGCCAGGCGGGGGACGAAGTCGACGTCTATGGCGACGCCGTGCAGTCGAGCCCCCGCTTCGCCACGCTCTTCACCGAATATAATAAATATCTGCTCCGCCGCGCGGCGGTGGTCGTCGGGATCTGATGGCCTGGCTGCGATCCGCGCTGTTCGCATTTCTTTTCTACAGCGGAAGCGTGGTGGCGGTCCTCCTCGCTCTGCCCGCTGCCCTCATCGGGCGAGGGCCGCTCCTTCGTCTCACTTTTGGTTGGGCGCGATGGCACCGTTTGTGCGCCCGCTACATCCTCGGCATCCGGTCCCGCATCGAAGGAACGCCTCCGCAAGGCCCTGCTCTGGTCGCATCGAAGCATCAATCGATGTTCGAGACGGTTGAGATGCTCCTTCTGCTGGACGAACCGGCCGTCGTTCTGAAGCGACAGCTTGCCGATATCCCGGGCTGGGGCCGCGTGGCGCGAAGCTATGGCGTCATTCCGGTGGATCGGGAAGGCGGCGCAGCCGCGCTCCGGCGAATGCTGAGGGCGGCACGCAAGTCCGCTGCCGAGGGCCGACCGATCCTCATCTTCCCGGAAGGGACGCGCGTCCATCCGGGCGAGCAACCGGCGCTCCAGCCAGGCTTTGCCGGGCTCTACAGCGCGCTCGGGCTGCCGGTGGCGCCGGTCGCGCTCGACAGCGGCAGGCTGTGGCCGCGGCGGAGCTTCGTTAAACGGCCGGGCGTGATCACGATCCGCTTCGAAGAACCGATTCCACCCGGCTTCCCCCGCGCCGAGATCGAGGAAAAAGTCCGCCAGGCGATCAACAGCCTCGATGAAGTTCCCTAGTAATGCGCAGGTCGAGCAGGGCGGGAAACTCGCTAACATAGGTTCCGGCGCGAAACTCTCCGGGCTCCAAGGCGCTTAGCAGCACGTGGGCCGTTATTTCTTCAATCTCTACGAGTGCGGCACCCTCATTCCCGATGAGGAAGGCCGCGAGTGCGACTTCGTTTCTCTTCGAGAAAAGGCCGTCAGAGATGCCCGTGACATAATGAGCGCCGAGGTGAAGAAGGGTCAGCTTTGCATAAGCTGCTGGGTCGAGGTGATTGACGCCGCTGGTAATCTTGTGCTGGCAGTGCCCTTCAGCGAAGCGCTGGAGATCACAAGCGGCTGAGGCGGTAAGCGCGAGGGCCAGCATCTTCAAAACCCGGCCGCCGTATCGGCCTTTTGATCGCCGTGCTTTCCGAACCGCCAGGTGATTCCACCTGACTGGAAAGCGCGGCCTTTTGATCGCCGTGCTTTCCGAGCCGTCAGGTGATTCCACCTGACTAGAAAGCACTCTAGGAAGTTGCGCCAGACGACTTGCCCTTCTCCGTTGGGGGCCGGGTTCCTATCTTGGGCTTTGAGAACATAAGAGGCCGACATGAGCGACATCAAGGACACTGCCCGCCTGGACCTGCCGGAGAGCGAATGGCGCCAGCGCCTGTCGCCGGAGCAATATCATGTGCTCCGCGAAGCCGGCACCGAGCGCGCTTTTACCGGCCGCTACGTCAACAACAAGGAATCGGGCGAGTATCTTTGCGCGGGATGCGGCCAGGCTTTGTTCGAGAGCGACACCAAATATGACAGCGGCAGCGGCTGGCCGAGCTTCACCCGTCCTGCCGACGATCGCGCGGTGGTCGAGCATTCCGACACCAGCTACGGCATGCGCCGGGTCGAGGTTCGCTGCGCCAAATGCGACGGCCATCTCGGCCATGTCTTCGACGACGGCCCCGGGCCGGAGGGTCTGCGCTATTGCATCAACAGTGCATCGCTCGACTTCAAGGGCGAGAAATAGAGACTGGGAGGCGCGAGCCTGATCTCGCGCAAGAAGCGCCGAGCCCGCCGGCGCTTCTTGTTCGGTTAACCAACAGGCCCTATCGCTAGGCGCGATGGCCAGTACTGCTTCTTCACCGCTCAAGCGCGGGCTGATCGCCGCCTTCAAGATCAGCCTTTATGCCGGCATTGTCGGCCTCATCGCCCTGGTCGTGGCGGTCGGCATCGCGATGAGCTCGCTGCCTAGCTATCGGGAGCTCGTCCGCCGCGACGATCTCGGCCAGATGATCCGTGTTCGCTCAGCCGACGGTACCGTGCTCGTGTCGCTCGGCCCCAGCTTCGGAGAGTGGCTGAGCTACAGCGAAATCCCGCCGATCATGCGCAACGCGATGATAGCGGTGGAGGATCGCCGCTTCCGCTCCCATCTTGGTGTCGATCCCGTCGGCTTTGCTCGCGCCGTCAAGGTAAGGTGGGACCGCGGCCGCTGGACGCAGGGCGGCTCCACCATCACGCAGCAGCTCGCACGCAACATCTTCCTCACGAACACCCGCACCTTCGGCCGCAAGATCCGCGAGGCGATCCTGGCGCTCGCCCTGGAGCGCCGCTTCTCCAAGGACCAGATCCTCGAGCTTTACCTCAACCGCGTTTATTTCGGCGGCGGCGCTTATGGCATCGACGCCGCCTCGCGCCGCTTCTTCGGCCATTCCGCTCAATCGCTGTCCGTCTCCGAGGCCGCAATCATTGCCGGCCTGGTCAAGGCACCCTCCAACTATTCGCCCACAGCGGACGCGGAAGCAGCCAAAGGCCGCGCGGGCATCGTCTTGAGGCTGATGCGCGAGCAGGGCTATGTCAGCGCCGTCGAAGCTGCCGAAGCCGCGCCCGCCGACGTGAGGCTGGTGCCGACCCCCAAGCAGAACAGCGTGCGCTATTTCACCGACTGGGTGCTGCCGCAGCTCGATACTTTGATCGACGAGACGGTCGAGCCGATCGACGTCTGGACCACGCTCGATCTCGGAATGCAGAGATCCGGCGACCAGGCGATCAACGCCAATACTCCCGCGGGCGTGCAGGGCGCACTCGTCTCGCTGGATCGCGACGGCGCCATCCGCGCAATGGTCGGCGGCAAGGACTATGTGGCCTCGCTCTACAACCGCGCGACCCAGGCGACCCGGCAGCCAGGCTCCGCCTTCAAGCTGTTCGTCTACCTCGCGGCGCTCGAAGCAGGTCACCGGCCGGACGAGACGGTTGTCGATTCGCCGATAACGATCAATGGCTGGACCCCGCGCAACAATGACAGGCGGCACCGCGGGCCAGTCACGATCCGCGATGCCTTCGCTCATTCGATCAACACCGTCTCGGCGAAGCTCGGCCAGGAGGTGGGGTTCCGGACTGTTGCCGACATGGCCCAGCGCTTCGGCATCACGACTGAGGTGAACACTCATCCCTCGATGGTTCTCGGGACATCCGACGTCCGCCTGATCGACATCACCCGCGCCTTTGCCGGTGTCGCACGCAAGGGGATCGCGGTGGTGCCCTACGGCATCCGCCGGGTCACCACCACGGACGGCGAGGTCCTCTACCAGCATGAGGCCGACGAGGGGCGGACGCTGGTCGCGCCCTGGGTCGCCGCGCAGATGACCGATCTCCTTCAGACCGCGGTCGCCACCGGCACCGGCCGGGCGGCCCACATCGGGCGGCCCGTCGCGGGGAAGACGGGCACCACCAGCGCCAACAAGGACGGCTGGTTCATCGGCTTTTCGAGCGGAATCACCACCGGCGTGTGGATGGGCCGCGACGATGCGAGGCGGATCCCGGGGCTGCAGGGCGGCCGCGCCCCGGCCATGGCCTTCCACGATCATATGATCCGCGCCGTCGCCGCCCGGCCCGTCGAGGAATTCGAAACGAAGGTTACCCTGCCCAATTGGGAAATGGAGGGCGAGGAGGGCAATTGGACCGGCGAGCCCGACGATTTCCTGATGGTCGACCCCGACGGGAATCCGGTCCTCGAAGGCAGCGACCCTCCCAGCCGCGAGGACGTGACTGTCCGGGAGCCGCGGCCTGCGCGTGAGCCGGATGCCCCGGAAGGCGAGCAGCTCAACGAGGAATGGCTCGACCGGGTGACCCGCAGGCCGCCGCCGCCGCCCCGCGATCCGCCGCCGGACGACGAGCGAGGGTTTTAGACCAAACAGTCAAACCGTCATTGCGAGGAGCGTAACGACGGAGCTTGTCCTGAGCGACGCCGCAAGCGGCGCCGAAGGGCAATCCAGCGATGCCGACGATATTCTGGATTGCTTCGCTGCGCTCGCAATGACGAATTGGTCTACCTCTAGCGGGCGCGGCCGATGCGGTGGAGCGCGGCTCCATCGCGGCGCAGCCAGTCCCGGGCCGGCTTCGGGTCCGCGCCGAGCAGGGCCTCGACCAGTGCGTGGAATTCATGACCGTGATTCATGTGGACCCGATGCGCCACCTCGTGCGCGACCGTCGCCCGCCGCACCCAATCGGGTGCCAGGATCAGCCGCCAGCTGTAGCGGATCGCGCCCGAGGAGGAGCAGCTCCCCCAGCGCGACATCGGGTCGCCGATCCCCACCCGGCTCACCGTCACGCCCGCTTTCCTCGCGAATTCGTGGGTCTCACGTTCGAGCACCAGGCCTGCATGCCGCTTCAGCCAGCGGACGAGGCGCGTCTCGAGCGTCTCGGGCGGGCCGCCGACGATGATCCGCCCCTGCTCCACCTTCACCAGTCTCGATCGCCCCGGCTCCCAGACGATTCTGTGGGTTATGCCCTCGATCGGCAGCTCCCCGCCGGGCGCCAGCGGCACCTCCGCCGGCACCTTGGCAAGCGCCGCCTCGATCCACGGACGCTGCTTGGCGGCCCATTCGATCGCCTTTCGCTGCGACACCCGGTGCGGGAAGGTGAGCGTCACGGCGCCCGACCGGCCGTCGACCCTGAGCCGCATCCCCCGGGCGCGCGGCGACGGCTTCAGGGTCAGCTTCGCGCTCACGCCGCCGCCCTCGAAGCGAAGTTCAGAATTCACGGTCGATCAGGTGATGCTCGAGATCGCCGGCCTCGCCTTCGGAGATCGTCCAGCCGCGCACCGACATGCCCGCTTCGTGGACCGTTTCGCGGCTGCCGCTCACCAGATGATGCCAATCCGGAAGCGGCTTGCCCTCGGACCGAAGCCGGTACGCGCAGGTAGATGGGAGCCAGGAGAGCTTGCCGACCAAGTCGCTGGTGAGGCGCACGCAATCGGGCACGATCGCCTTGCGGTTTCGATAGGAGCTGCATCGGCAGCTGTGCCGATCGAGCAGCTTGCACGCCACGTTGGTGCCGTAGATCCGCCCGGTTGCGTCGTCCTCGACCTTGTGGAGGCAGCATTTTCCGCAGCCGTCGCAAAGCGATTCCCATTCGGCGCGGTTCAGCTCCCGGAGCGGCTTCTCCCAGAAATTCATGCGACCCACCGCTCCAGCTCGGTGGCGATCGCGTCGGCGCCCTGGTCATGAGGGACGATCGCGATCGGCTCGCCCTTGGGCCCGAACAGCAGGGCGATGCGCGAATGATTGACCAGATATTCGCTCGATTTCGCACCATCCTCCTTCAGGAAAAAGACGCCGTGCTTCTTGGCGACCGCGGCGATCTGCTCTTTGGTGCCGGTGAGCCCAATGATGCGAGGGTGGAAGGCGGAAACATATTGCTTCATCACCGCCGGGGTGTCGCGCTCCGGATCGACGGTGATGAAGATCGGCTGCACGCGTTCCGCCAGCTTCGGGTCGCTTTTCTCCAACTGCCGCATCGCCCGGCCGATATTCTGAAGATCGACCGGACAGACATCCGGGCAGTAGGTGAAGCCGAAATAGACGAGGCGGTACTTGCCGCCGAACTCGGAGTCGCTGACCTGACGACCGTCCCCATCGGTGAGGGTGAAAGCGTTTTGGAGCTTCGCGCCCTGGAGCGGCGGCGCCTCGCTTTGCCGCGAACAGGCCGCCGCCAGCAGCATCAGCAGAAGAGGGAGAAGGCGGAGAGCTCGCGTTTCGTTCATGGCGCTGGCAGCCTTGCTTT
>JALYGI010000378.1 GCA_030777185.1 Pseudomonadota bacterium | reverse complement strand
GCGTCCGGATAATCCCGATCGGTGATGCTGCCGCGCAGCCAGCGCGCGGGCGTTCCGCGGCCGCCGCCGCCACCTCCGCCACCGGTTCCAGTGCCTTGGTTGCCGCTGCCGAGGCCGGTGCCGATGCCGCCGCTCCCGGTGCCGGGCCCGGGCACGGTGGCAGCGCCTGCGGCCGGCGCAGCGCCCTGGCCCGCCACCGGCGCCGCGATCACCGGCGGCGGCACCTCAAGGCGGATTTCCGGCGGCGGCGCGACGATCTCGGAGGGAGTGTTCTTGAGGTTCGCCGGCGAGGCCGCGCCTTCCGGATCCTTCGGCTTCGGGGCCGCGGAACTGGTTTTTTTGGGGGGCGGCGGCTCGGCGGGCGGCGGAGGCGGCTCCTCCACGGCGTCGAACAGCTTCAACTCGTTGCTGACTTGCGTGACCACGTCGAAGCCCAACCCGGTGATCAGCGCATAGCCCAACAGCGCATGAAAGGCGGCGACACCGATAGCCGATTTGATACGGTCGCGATTCTCTTGCTTCACCTGCAGCATCATGGAACACAATCCTACGCGAGCTGACTGCTGATAGTCTTGAATTAATTCACTTTAGATGACCACAGCCTTTCCACCAGGCCATGATCTGCGGCGGCTTTCGCTTGCTTTTTCCAACAATAAGACACTAGCGCGCCGCAAAACCACCAATGTCAGCGGAAGCGCCGTCCCGGCGCGGAGGAATATCGGTACATGCGCGTCACGATGATCGGATCGGGTTATGTCGGCCTCGTTTCGGGCGCCTGCTTTGCCGATTTCGGCCATGAGGTCGTTTGCGTCGATAAGGATGAGGCAAAGATCGCGGCGCTGCTCGCCGGCCGCATGCCTATTTTCGAGCCCGGCCTTGCGCAGCTGGTAGCGAGCAACGTCGCCGCCGGCCGGCTTCGCTTCACGACCGACTTGAAGGAAGGCGTCGCCGACGCCGATGCCGTTTTCATCGCGGTCGGCACCCCCTCGCGCCGCGGCGACGGCCATGCCGACCTCTCCTACGTCTATGCTGCCGCCAAGGAGATTGCCGAAGCGCTCAGCGGCTATACTGTGATCGTCACCAAATCGACCGTGCCCGTGGGCACCGGCGACGAGGTGGAGCGGATCGTCCGGGAAACGAACCAGGATGCCGACTTCGCCGTTGTTTCGAACCCCGAATTCCTGAGGGAAGGGGCGGCGATCGCGGACTTCAAACGGCCGGACCGGATCGTCATCGGTTCGGAGGACCAGCGGGCGACCGACGTCATGCGGGCCCTTTATCGCCCCCTGTACCTCAATGCCTCACCACTGATCGTGATGTCCAGGCGAGGCGCCGAGCTGACGAAGTACGCTGCGAATGCGTTCCTGGCCACGAAGATCACCTTCATCAACGAGATTGCCGATCTTTGCGAGCGCGTGGGCGCGGACGTGCAGGACGTTGCCAGAGGCATCGGGCTGGACGGCCGGATCGGCTCCAAGTTCCTGCACGCCGGACCCGGCTATGGCGGCTCCTGCTTCCCCAAGGATACGCTGGCGCTCCTCAAGACCAGCCAGGATTATGACGCCCCGCAACGCATCGTAGAGGCCGTGGTGACGGTGAACGACAATCGCAAGCGCGCCATGGGCCGGAAGGTGATCCAGGCCATGGATGGGGACGTGCGCGGCAAGACCGTCGCGGTCCTCGGCCTCACCTTCAAGCCCAATACCGACGACATGCGGGACAGCCCTGCGATTGCAGTGATCCAGACGCTGCAGGATGCTGGCGCCAGCGTTCGCGCTTACGATCCCGAAGGGATGGCGCAGGCGGCGCTGGTGCTGGACGACGTCACCTATTGCGACAGCCCCTATGAGGCGATCGACGGCGCCGACGGACTCGCGATCCTCACCGAATGGGACGCCTTTCGTGCGCTCGACCTGAAGCGGGTCCGCTCGATGCTCAGCCAGCCGGTGCTGGTGGATCTGCGCAACATTTACCCGCGCGCCGAAGTGGAGGCGGCCGGTCTCAAATATGTCGGTGTTGGCCGCTAGCTCCGGATCGACCAGGGTTTAGAGCGTCCAGCGGCTGACATTCTCGCCAAGCCGGCGGCTGCCGTAGAGATTCTTTAGATCGGCGAGGAGGCCGCCTTCCGCCACGAGGCCGGCGACTTCAGCGTCGCTGAGGCCGGCATAAGCGGCGTGAGGCACCGCGACCACGACGAGGTCGTAGGTGCCGCTGAGCCCGTCGGGGGAAAGCCCAATCCCATATTCGTGCCGCGCCTCTTGCGGGTCGGCGAGCGGATCGTGGACCGTCACCTGGTGCCCCAGCTCGGCGAGCCTGCGGATCACGTCGATGACCCGGCTGTTCCTGAGGTCAGGCACATTCTCCTTGAAAGCGAGCCCCATCACCAGCACCGAGCCCGATGTGCCGCGGCGGGCGTGGAGCTGCTCGGCGACCCATCCGCCCATCCCATCATTGATCGATCGGCCGGAAAGAATGACGTGCGGCTCCTGGCCAAGCTGCTGGGCGCGGTAGCTCAGATAATAAGGATCGACGCCGATACAGTGGCCGCCGACGAGGCCCGGCTGGAAGCGGAGGAAATTCCATTTGGTGCCGGCCGCCTCCAGCACGTCCCAGATCGAGATGTCCATTCGCGAGAAGATTTGAGTGATCTCGTTCATGAAGGCGATGTTGATGTCACGCTGCGCGTTCTCGATCACCTTGGCGGCTTCGGCCGCCTTGATCGATTTCGCGCGGAAGGTGCCGGCGCTGGTCACTTTCCCGTAAATGTCGGCGAGCCGATCGGTGATCTCGGGATTTTCTCCAGCCACCACCTTCACGATCCGATCGACCGTATGTTCTCGGTCGCCGGGATTGATGCGTTCGGGGGAGTAGCCGAGGAAGAAGTCGGTGCCGCGCTTCAAGCCCGAGATGCGCTCGATCAGCGGCCCGCAAATATCCTCGGTCACGCCCG
>JALYGI010000377.1 GCA_030777185.1 Pseudomonadota bacterium | reverse complement strand
TAGAACCGCAATCCCAGGCTCAGCACCAGACCGGCGTCCGCATTAGGGAGCGCGGGCAGGTCCGTATCGACATAGCGGATGCCTGCGCTGAACGGGCCCAGCGCCGCCCGCGCGCCCAGCGACCAAGTCCAATAGTCGCCGAATGAAGCGGCATCCTGGTGCCCGGCCTGAGCGGTGAGCGTCAGCGGCGTCAGCGGAATGGCGGCTTCCACCTCGCCGAACAGATAGAGCAGGTCCTCACCCCCGAGCGCATCCTGCTCGGGCGCATATTTCGCGCCAACGGTGCCGAGCACGGGCCCTAGCTGGTGCGAGACCGAGGCATAGGGCTCGAAATAGTCGGTCTTGCCACTGCCGTCCGGAAAGACGAAATACATCAGCCCAAGGTCAGCCGACGTGCCAAGGCCGAGATCCGCATTGTAGCCGGCATAGAGGTCCAGCTGCACGTCGCCGAAGTCGCCGACATCCTTCAAGGTGGTCCCGCGCGCACCGGCATAGAACCCGCCCGGTGCGGAGACGGTCAGAGCGCCCTGCAGGGCCGGATCCTCGTCCGACCGCGAAATGCCGCGGAAGCGGAAATCGGAAAGCAGGTTGATCTCTCCGCTGACGCTCACCCCGCCCGCAGCGGGGACCTCGGTGTCGGTATCCTCCTGGGCGGCAGCGGGCACGGAAAGGCCGGCGAGGCTAAGAGCGGCCAAGACAGGCGCAAATCGCATTGAAACATCCTTTGAAAAAGCAGCGCCGCCCCTGCCTCAGCCGGCCCGCGGCTGCAATGCCGTTAGCGCTTCTTTAGCCGTGCGAAGGCTAAAGAAAGGGCGCGATGAGGCACCAGTCCCACAGCTATGGCACAAACCTGCCGATCGATGCCGGCCCACAGATCGCGCAGCTGCGGCACGTGCTCCGCCTGGTCGAGGAGCTATCGGGACGTCAAGCGGCACCGACCAATGCCGACGCCGCGCTCGACGAGGCCGCCCACACCACCAGCGCCTATCTCGAAGCGGAGCCGATCGTACAGCGCCGCTTCGGAATCCTCGCGGCCGAGATCGCCGCCTGGTCGGCCGCCGGGGTCGAAGCTTTGCTCGCCGCGGGAGAAAGCCACTCGCCCGCCGCCGCCCACGCGCTGGCCGACGAGCTGGCACAAGGCCTCTTCGGGCTCAGCTTGCTGCTCCAGCCGGCGGTGGTTCCGGAAACCTCTGCGGCCACTCCTTCACCCTGATGTCCCGCTGCGGGAACGGGATCTCGATCCTGTTCTCTTTGAACAGGACCCAGAGCCGGTTGAGGATCTGGGACTGGACGTTGCCAACGCCCGCCTCGGGATCCGCAATCCAGACCAATATCTCGTGATCCACCGAGCTTTCCCCGAACGCGCGCAGCCAGACAGTCGGCTTGGGCGCTTTCAGCACCCGCTCCGGCTCCATTGCCGCTTGCACCATCAGCTTCTGCGCCAGCGCCAGGTCGCAATCATAAGCAATTCCAACCGGGATGTGCACACGCACGTTCGGGCTTGAATAGGACCAGTTCTCGACCTCCTGGGTCATCAGATTCTCGTTCGGGATCAGATGCTCCTTGCCGTCCCGGGTGACGATCGAGACCGCCCGCACCCCGATCTTGCTGACGTGGCCGAAGCTCTCGCCGACCACGATCACGTCGCCCGGCTTGATCGACCGATCCATGAGCAGGATGATGCCGGCGATGAGGTTGCCGAAGGTCTTCTGAAGCCCGAAGCCGACCGCAAGGCCGAAGGCGCCGGAGAAGACTGCAAGTGCCGTGAGGTCGATGCCGACGATGTCGATGCCGATGAAGAAGGCGGCCACCAGGAGGGCGACGCCGACCAGCTTCTGAGTGAGCAGCTGCTGCGTCGGATCTAGGCTCTTGGTACGCTTGATCGACTGGTTGGCGACCCGGCTCACCAGCCGCACGACCGCCAGCAGTACCAGCAATGTAACTGCGATCTCGATCACCGAAAGCAGCGAGACACGGGTGGTACCGACGGTGAAGCCGACGCGGTTCAGCACGGCGGTAATCGGCTTCAATCCGCCGATCGATCTGCCGAAAATCGCAACGAACGCGAAGCCCGCCAGCAGCAAAGCGACCCAACGCGGCATGTGAAGTCCGCGCACCAGACCGATGATCAGCAGCGCCGTCGATGCCGCCAGCGCCAGGCCGAGGATGAAGGAAGCGAGCGGAGGCCAATCGTCGGCATTGAAGGCAATCGCGAGGATCAGGGAGGCGACGAGGTAGCGGACCAGCTCGCACATCCGCGCGGCGATCCCCTCGCTCCTCGCACCGGCGCGCTGCTCCCAGAATTCCGCCATGCGCGGAGCTGCCTTGCGCGCGGTGAGAATCGCCGCGCCCCAGCCGGTGAGGACGATCACGAGGCTCACCCCGGCGGCGACCAGGTCGTGATAATCCAGCATTCCCGCCCACGCGGCCAAGTCGGTCACGCGGCGGCTCCGTAGCCAGCCAATCCCGCAGCAAGATCTTGAATCAGGTCCTGCGGATCCTCGAGCCCGATATGGAGCCGCACCATCGGTCCTTCCTCCTCCGGCTTCCTAACGCTCCGGGCGTGCTGGGGATCAATCGGCAGGGCAAGGCTCTCATAGCCGCCCCAGCTATAGCCGAGGCCGAAATGCCTGAGGCCTTCGATCAGCCGAGCCCGCGCCGCCTCGCCGCCGCCCTTGAGGACGAAAGAGAACAGGCCCGAAGCGCCTTTGAAGTCTCGGGCCCAGTTTTCGTGGCCGGGGCAGCCCGGCAAAGCCGGATGGATCACTCGTCCCACTTGCGGCTGCTCCAAAAGCCAGCGGGCGACCTCAAGGCCATTTTCCTCGTGCCGCTTCAGACGGACATCCAGCGTGCGAAGGCCGCGCAGTGCCAGAAAGGCGTCGTCCGGGCTCACATGCTGGCCGAGCGCGCGGCTTGTCTCGCAGAGATAGGGCCAATGCTCTTCCGTGGTGGTGACCGAACCCATCATCACGTCCGAATGGCCGACCACATATTTGGTGCATGAGAGTATGGAGAAATCCACCCCCGCCGCGATTGCCGGAAAGAGGAGCGGCGTCGCCCAGGTATTGTCGAGCAGGGTGACGACGCCGCGCTCCCGCGCGTTTCGGCAGATGCCGGGCACGTCCTGCACCTCAAAGGTGAGCGAGCCGGGGCTTTCGAGGAAGATCGCCCGAGTGGCGTCGGTAAGGAGATCGGCGATGCCCTCTCCCACCAATGGATCGTAATAGCGGGTCGTCACGCCATATTGCTTCAAGAGGCCGTCGCAGAATCTCCGCGTCGGCGCATAGACGCTGTCGACCATCAGCAGCTCATCGCCGGGCCGGAGCACATTCATCAGCGCCGCCGAGATCGCCGCGACTCCCGACGGAAACAGGCGCGTTCCCTTTGCGCCCGGTTCGAGCTCGGTCAGTGCCTCGGCAAGCGACCACTGGCTCGGAGTCCCGTTGCGGCCATAATAGAGGCGCCCGTCCTCGGGCGGATAGGCAGCGCGCATTTCTTGGACGCTTTCGAACAGGATGGTCGAGGCGCGCCACACGGGCGTGTTAACGACGCCCTGGGTCCACTCGCTGCGCCGCCCGCCAGCAACGATGCGGGTGCTCGGCCGGTCCCCCTCGCCGCTCACGCCCGCCCCTTCGCTTTGGGGAGCGCCGGGTCCGCGCCCCATTCGGACCAGCTGCCGTCGTAGAGCTTCATATCCGTCTTGCCCAAGAGGTGGGCGCCGAACAGGATAACCGCTGCGGTAACCCCCGATCCGCAGGTGGCGACCATCGGCTTTGAAAGATCGACGCCTGCGGCGTCGAAGGCGGCGCGGAGCGCATCCTCCTGCTTCCAGCTGTTGTCGGCGTTGAAGAAGCTCGTTTGCGGCAGGTTCCTGGAGCCGGGGATGTGCCCGGAGGCAAGGCCCGGCCTCGGCTCCTGCTCCTCCCCGGCAAAGCGCGCGGCGCTTCGGGCATCGACGATCTGATGCTCCGCGGAGCCGAGGATGCCGCTGACGAACGCCTTGTCCGCGATCGCATCACCGTCGAGAGAGGCCGTGAAATGGGCATGCCTGACCTGCGGCTTACCGCTCTCCAGCGCCCGCGCCTCGGCCTTCCATTTGTTGAGGCCGCCGTCGAGGATTGCCACATAATGCGCACCGAAGCTCTTCAGCATCCACCAGGCGCGGGCGGAACTGTGCAGCGGCGAATTGTCGTAGACGACGAAACGATGCCCGTCGCCGAGGCCCAGCGACTGCATGCGGCTGGCGAACTTGTGCTCGGGCGGGAACATGTGCGGCGCGGGATTGTCGGTGTCGACGATCTCCTCGAGGTCCA
>JALYGI010000376.1 GCA_030777185.1 Pseudomonadota bacterium | reverse complement strand
AGGGCCGCGAGGGGCTCGACCAATGGAAGTCGGCCCATGCGGTGAATACCGATCGACGCACGCTCGAAGAGGCGCTCCACGGGGCGGACGTGTTCCTGGGCTTGTCAGCAGCAGGCGCGCTGAAGCCAGAAATGGTGCGGGACATGGCGCCGAAGCCGATCATCTTCGCAATGGCGAACCCCGACCCCGAAATCCTGCCGCCCGACGCCAAGGCGGCGCGGCCGGACGCGATCGTCGCCACGGGACGATCGGATTATCCAAACCAGGTCAACAACGTGCTCGGCTTCCCCTTCATCTTCCGGGGCGCGCTCGACGTGCGCGCGACGAGGATCAATGACGAGATGAAGATCGCCGCGGCGCAGGCCCTGGCGGAGCTTGCCCGCCAGCAGGTGCCCGAGGAAGTGGCGGCGGCTTATGGCGGCAAGGCGCACAGCTTCGGCTCCGATTATATCATTCCGGCGCCTTTCGATCCGCGGCTGATGGAGATCGTGCCGGCCGCGGTCGCCCGTGCGGCGATGGAGACCGGGGTCGCCCAGCGGCCAATCGAGGACATGGAGGCCTATCGCACCTCTTTGAAGGCGCGGCTCAACCCCACGACCTCGGTGCTGACGCTGGCTTATGAAGCGGCGAGAGCGAATCCGAAACGGGTGCTGTTCGCCGAAGGCGAGGAGGATATCGTGCTCCGCGCCGCGATCGCCTTTCGCGACGGCGGCTACGGCACGCCGCTGCTGGTCGGCCGCGACGACGTGTACGATCGGCTTCGCGCGCTCGGGGTGGACAATCCGGAAAGCTTCGAGGTGCACAACAGCCGCACCTCGCCGCGCGTGCCGGAGATGGTCGAATTCCTATACAGACGCATGCAGCGGCGCGGCTACCTCCACCGCGAAGTCGAGCGGCTGGTGAACCAGGACCGCAACATCTTCGCCTCGCTGCTGCTCGAAATGGGCGAAGCCGACGTGATGATCACGGGCGTGACCCGGCCTTATGCGCTGTCGATCCGCGAGGTGCGACATGTGATCGACCCGCAGGAGGGCGTGACGCCCTTCGGAATCCACGTGCTGGTCGGCCAGAGCCACACCATCTTCATGGCCGACACCACGGTCACCGAGCGGCCGACTTCGGAGCAATTGGTGGAGATCGCCATCCATACCGCCGCGGTTGCCCGGCGGATGGGGCATGAGCCGCGCGTCGCCTTTTTGTCCTATTCCAATTTCGGCAATCCCGAGGGGACGTTCCTCGAGAATATCCGCGGCGCGGTGCGGCTGCTCGACGAGCGGCAGGTGGATTTCGAATATGAGGGCGAAATGGCGCCCGATGTCGCGCTCAATCCCGGCATGCAGCGCATCTACCCGTTCAGCCGCCTGTCGGGCCCCGCGAACGTGCTCATCATGCCAGGCCTTCAGTCGGCGAACCTCTCGGCCAAGCTGCTGCGCGAGCTTGGCGGCGACGCAGTGATCGGCCCGATGCTGGTCGGAATGGAAAAGCCGGTGCAGATCGCGGCGATGACGTCCAGCGCATCCGATCTGGTGACGCTGGCCGTGCTCGCCGCAGGGGGAATCGCGCGGTAGAGTGCCTTCTAGTCAGGTGGAACAGCTGACGGCACGGAAAGCACGGCGATCAAAGGGAAAATAGACTTGGTCGGATCAGGCCGAAGCGGCCTGATCCGCGAATCAAGGTTACAGTCAGCTCTCGCTTTACCGCGGATTGTCGGCCGTTTGGCCTTGCTGGCCGACGCCGCCAACCGTTCCGATATTGCCGAAGACCTCTTCGAAGAAGCTCTTGTTGCGCCCCAGCGTCGGCGTCTTGCGGCTGCTGGGATCGATCGAGGCGACCTGCTCGAGCCCGGTCCGCCGGACTGAGGCGACGTTGCCGGCCTCGTCGAAACGGATGTGGAGGACGGTGTTCGCCTCCGGCTTCGGCATGGAGAAAGCCAATTGCTTGGTCTCGCGCGACACATAATACCAATCGCGCTGATCGAACTGGCCGACGAAGGTGGGGCGGCCGAGCGTTGTCGCAACGGACTCGCGATTGTCGACGCCTGGCTGGATCGCGCTCACCAGCGTCTCGTCGAGAAGATAGCCCTGGCGATCCTTGATCCGGGTGCAACCGGAGGAAAGAATGACGGCGCCAAGCGCCAGGCCTAAGGCGGCACCGCGT
>JALYGI010000375.1 GCA_030777185.1 Pseudomonadota bacterium | reverse complement strand
TCTTTCGCCGCGTCGGAACAAGCGCGTTGCAGAGATCGACCCCGCCTGCCGGACGATTGAAGAAGCTCCCACCGCGGTTGGCGCGCCCGGTCACATAGGCGCTGAACGCCGGACTATCGGTCCGCATCACTTCGAAGGACGGGCGCTGAGCGGCTGGAATATCGGCAGCAAGCCGGATGCGGGTGATCGGGATGTGGTTCTTCGGGTCCTTGATGAAGCCGAGATCCTCGGTACCACGGGGATGGGCGGTGAGGCGCTCCATGCCTTCGATCACGCGCCCGACGGTTGCGATGTTGAGATCCAGGTGGCGCGGTGAATGACCGATCACCGCGTAGAGCTCGCCGCCGGTGCCGGTGTCCGGCGCGAGATCGCGGCCGACCCCGACCATCCCATAGCAATGAGTAAGCCAGGCGCGGCCCGCCTCCGGATCATAGCCAATTGGCCAGCCATTTGCGTGCCCGACCATCGGCGCGTAGCTGTCCGGAAAGCCCAGCGGCCGGATGTCGAGCCCGGCGAGCGCCCGGTCGTATTCCGCGGGAGGCGCTTTCACCACCCCCGCAGGGAGCGGCTTGTCGCTCTCGTTCAATCCCCATTGAACGACATAATTCTCCTGGATGCGATAGACGCTGGCCGGGTTCCACCATCCGCCGCGGGCCAGCGCCTTGATGTTGGCGACATGGACAGGCGCGAAATCGGTGGCGAGCTCGATCGCCACCTGACCGCCGCCCCCAAGCTCCATGATCAGGAGATTCTCCGGCGCGATCGGACGCCAGTCGGAGGCGAGGCTTTCCTTGATGACCTTGGAAGGCTCCGGGGCGTTCTGGACAGGTGCCGGGCGCCAGAAGGTGTATCTGGCTGACGCTTCCGGCTCGCTCGCCTGCGGCTTGGCGGTGGTGCAGGAGGCAAGAAGCGCCAAGCACGCGGAAACGGTTGCAGTTCTACGCATGGAATCCTCCTGACGGCGCACGTCGAGGTGGAGTGGCAAAGTTCACAAGCCGGAACAAGTCCGCGAACAGCCCGGAGGTGAGGGGAGTGTGAAGGCAATCCCATTTGGCCGGCGACGGCGATCTGGAAAATAGCCTGGGAAAGCTCGGCGGAGTAGCGCGGTGAGCAGCCCTTGCCGGCTATTGCTGGTTGACGGTGGCTTGGGTGTTGAGGTCGACGTCGTCGATCGCCTCGGCGGCCGCTTCCCCGGTTTGGCGCAGGACCTCGGCCTCGTCCTCGAGCCGCTCCTCGGCCGCTCCGCTCGCATTCTCGGCAGCATTGTCGAGCCGCTGAGCGGTGTTCTCGAAGGCCTGCTCGACTTCCTCGGCCGCCTTGTCGTCTCCCTTGCCGCCGCATGCGGCCAGCGCAAGAAAGCCAGCTCCGATGAGAAGCTTCGTCAGGTCCGTCATGCTATGCCACTCCATCTGCGTTCAGGAGACAATGGCCAGGATCCGGTTGTGGTTCCGCGACCGGCGCCGGACCAACGCGGAGAGAAATGGCAAAAAAGTGTGCCCCTGCGAGCAGGGGCACACTCAAGAACGCAGCCAAGGAGGAGTGGGCTGAAGGCTGCGCTAATGAATTTTCCGGCAAGCTACCGAATGGCTTCGTTGAGGCTCCGCATCCGGTCGAGGTGGAGAGCCGACAAGTCCCTATGGGCTCTTGCGGCGTGAGCCGAAGCGGCGCGGTCAGCCAGTTCCAGTTCGGCTTTCGCTCGTTCCGAATGAAATTGAATGTCGTTGTGCTTCACCATAGCGGCCCCGTTGCATCAAGTTGCGCTTGATGTCTCACGAGTGCGCCAAATCGCCGTCGAGCGCATTTACGTGGGTTATGGCCGTTTTATTTTTGATTAACTTATGACTTTGAAGGGGTTTAGCTGCGGGTTCCAGCAGGTTGGGGATGGCCGCGATCACCTCCTTGGGTTGGAATGGGCGACGGCTCGGAATGGCTCCGGCTCGTATGGGAGGAGACCTGAACCTGTTCTCCGGACAGCCGGAGCGGCAGGGCTTCGGGCTGGAGCTCCTGACCCGGACCTTACCTTACGACCTGCGCGACCCGACCGGGGTCGAGTTCAGGCGCGAGGGCCTGCGCTTCTCGATGGCGCTGCCGCTAGGACCCGAAGTGCTGGCCGGATAAGGCGCCTCAGTCCTGGGCCTGCAAAGCGAGGGCCGGATCGTTGGCAACGATCAGGCTGGCATATTCCTCGGCCAGCCTCTTGTGGCTCTCCGCGGCGAGCGGATGTGCCGCCCGCTGCGCAGCGATCTCCTCTTCGGCGATGCGCGCACGATAATAATCGAGATCTGACTTATCCATCGAACAGGATCCCCCCCGGGATTGACGACTCGAACAATAGTCGAAGCTGGTTTGCCTTCCAATAAAATGGGTTATGAAGGAGCGGGAACGCACTTCCCCGTTCAGGTGTGGATCATTCGCAACGAGCGATGACGGGTTTTTTCCGGAAGGGGTGAGATTATGCGTATCATTGTCGCGCTCGGCCTCGGCTTGGCGCTCAGCGGATGTATCGCACGGACGGCGGTCGACATCGTTACCCTGCCTGTGAAGGCTGCATCGAAGACAGTCGACGTTCTCACCACCAGCCAATCCGAGGCCGACGAAAAGCGCGGCCGGGAGATTCGCAAGCGTGAGGAATGCACCGGCAAGGAAGAGCGACGGGCCGAACGGGAGGAGCGGGCGCCCGATTATTCGCGCTGCGAGCGATAGCAGGCTGGCCCCAGCGGTAAGCGCCATCGAGGTCCGCGGACGGTTTTTTAACGGCTCCTCGCTATGCGGCTTTCCATGGTGGGAGCACTTCGCGACACGGTCGGCAGGTTCTTCGAGGTCGGGGAGATAGAAACTCCCATCGGCCGGGCGCTGCTCACCGAGCGTTACCAGGCACTGCAGCGCCAGATCCCGCTGCTGCATGTCGTGATCATCGTCAATCTCGTCGGGCTGAGCTTCGCGATCGAGGGAAGCTTCCGTTTCGGCCCTAATCCGGCGAGCATCCTCATCTGCCTAGTGGCGTTGCGGCTGGTTCATCGGCTGCGCACGTTACGCCGCGCACCCACGCCCGAACAGATGCTGCGCGACCTCAAAGGCACGTTGTTCATCACCATCCTTGTCACCGTGCTGTTCGCCCTTTGGTGCATCCACTCCATCGAAAGCGACATGGAGAAGGCGCCCTTTGTCACGCTGTTCGCGACCCTGACCGCGATCGGCTGCGCCTATGGCCTCAGCGTTTTTCCCAGTGCGGCGCGAGTGCCGCTGATCCTGGTCGCCATCCCGGTCGCGATCATCTCGTTCACCCAGGTCGGTTATGCGGAACAGGGTGCCGGGATCAGCATCATGCTGGTCGCGCTCGTTCTCCTGCGGCTGCTCAAGGTTCATAATGACAGCCACTCGCAGCTGATCCGCTCGCGCTTCGATATCGCCGCCGAACGCGAGCGAGCCTGGCGGGCGGAGCGTGAGGCGGTCGCTGAGAAGGCGGCAGCGAAAGCGATCGCTGAAACCGATTTCCTGACCGGACGCGCAAACCGGCGAGCTTTTCTGGCGGCGCTCGGCGGCGAGGTGCGAAAGCAAGAGGTAGAACCGTTCGCGCTGGCGATGATCGACCTCGACGGCTTCAAGCCGATCAACGACACGTTCGGCCATGCATGCGGCGACGCGGTGCTGCGCGAAGTCGGCAACCGGCTGGTTGAAGTCGCCGGCCGGGATGCGGTAACCGCCCGCATGGGCGGAGACGAATTTGCGCTGTTGGTGCCCTGCTGCTCGACAGGTCCGGCGATCGAAGCACTGGGCGAACTCATCTGCCGGCGGCTGGAGGAGCCGATCGCCGTCGACGGCCGCGAGTTCCGGGTCTCCGCTTGCTGCGGCCTCGTCCTCTCCTCACGAAGCG
>JALYGI010000374.1 GCA_030777185.1 Pseudomonadota bacterium | reverse complement strand
TTCAGCGGACAGGATTGCGGGCGGGAGAGCAAGCACCGCGACGAGGAGGAGGGCGGCGAAAGCAGACGGAGTCTTGCTTTCCTCTTTGCCTTCGCGGGGCCAGGAAAGCGCTACCGCAAGAACGATGGCGGCCGGTACCAGCGTCATGATCCCCGGCCCTTGGAAATTCTGGTTGAAGAGCGCCAGCCCGGCCACCGCCATGAATATGCTGAGGACGAGCGCTTCAGACGCTATGCCCCTTCTGAACGCAAGTCCCATCACCATCAGGAAGGGCAGGATCATCGCGGCATTCTCAATGGCCATCCTGAAGAGACCCAGGGCGGACGCTCGCACCGCCCCATTGACCCGCGCGGCCGTGGCTATGTCGGAGAAGTAGGAGGCGGTCCCCCACCACATGAGGTGGATCAGCGCGATGCCCGCAGCAGCGAGGATCAATGCCTTGATCGCCAGCAACCGCCTGTCCCGATACAGCAGCAAAACAAAGGTGAAGCCGATCGCCACGCCGAAATAGCTTATCTTGAGATAGAAGGTGGTGAGGAGGACTGCGGCGGCGAGGATCGCGTCGGACCAGGGCCGCGGCTTTCCTCGCAGCGGCGGCAAGGCGAGCAGGAATAGGACGGCCAGCAGGGCATAGCCCCACCTGTTGTAGAACATCGCGAATGAGGGGAGCGTCTCTCCGATATTGGCAGGGGTGATGACGAGGGCAAGTGCGAAGAAGGCGAAAATCAGCCCGTGGGCGAGCGGCAGCCGTGATGCGCAAATGTAGATGAGCATCGGCAGGAAGATGAGGGTCATCGCCGCCGTGGCCAGCGGCATCATCCCGCCTAGGCTGCCGCCCAGCCACAATCCCAGGGCCGGCAGCAGATAAGCCAGCAGCCCCAGCGGCGTGTGAAAATCCCGATTGGGGAGCTGCCCGGACAGCACCCGGTGGGCTCCATCGAAAAAGATCATGATGTCGTTGGCGTATATGAAGCTGAGCGTTCTGCCCGGGAGAACCAACGGAAGAATGAAAGCTCCCGCAAGAATGACGCAGGCGGCTGCGAGAAAAGTGGCCTCTGCTCGGGGACCGAGCGACGACAGGCGCTCACGCGCGCGGTCGAAACGCGCCGCTATGCCGACGCCGCTGCCGTTCACCGCCATGTCAGCCTCTGTTCGAGTCCGCGCTGGAAACAGGCTCGCCTGATCGAGTTACCCCCGCCAAGTCGCGCGCCACCCTGCGCCCTTCGCGGATTGCGTAATTGGTGCCACGGTCCTCGGGATAGATTTGCGCCATGGATGCGATACGGACATTTTCGAGCGGGGTCTGCTCGGCCGGGATGAGCCGCGAGTAATTCGGCTCGGCGATCGGCTGGGAAAAGCGGGCCCGCCAGACATGGTGACCGGTCACCCATTCGCGCCGGAAGTCCGGAAACATGCGCTGGAGGTGCGGCACCGCGAAGTCGAGAACCTCCTCGTCCGCCATCTGGTAGAGCGCGTCGCTTTCAGGAAGATATTTGGAGAGGAAAACGATGTGCCTGCCGCCATAGGATTCGGGCGGCTCGAAATTGGTATGTTCGATCACTCCGACAAAAGGGAAGGTCGGATCGTTGACGTTGAGCCAGTAGGTCTCAGACAGGCTCCGATCGAGCTCGAGGACCAAGCAGATATTCGCCAGATATTCGATCCGGCGGAGGCCAGCGGCGTAGTCGGGGCTGGTATGATCTTCGAGAAGATCGGCGATCAAAGGCAATGCCTGCGTGAGAAGCACGGCTCGAGCCGGAACGTAACCCGCCGGCGTGTGCACGCCGGTCACCCGCCCCTCCGCAACATCGAGCCTGGTGACCGGCGCGTTCACACGGACCTCGACGCCCATTGCCTCAAGCTTCCGCTTCAGCGCTTCGGCAAGCTCCGAAAAACCACCCTTATAATAAGCCAGCACTTCGCGGCCGTCGGAGGCCCGGCTACCGCCGCGAAGAGCCAGCTTCTTCCAAAACCAGACGGCGCCCACCTTGTCGGCATAGGGCCCGAACTTGCCGACGAGCAGCGGCTCCCACACGACGCGGAAGACCTCGCGCCCCGCAAGCTTGATGAGCCAATCGCGCGCGGTCATATGCTCGATGGACTTCCAGTCTTTGATGGCGCGGGCCCTCAGCGCCAGCAGCCCCAGCCGGACGCGATTGGCGAAGCTCAGCGCCCGGAACTTCAGCAGATCGAGCGGCGTGGAAAGGCGGAAGATGGTGTTGGCATAATACATACCCGTGCGGGTCGGCCGGAACACCACCTCGTCCTCGCGCCCGATCTCCTTGATGAGATCCATCACATGAACATCGTTGGTGAACCAGTGATGGTAGAATTTCTCGAGCGTGAACTCGCCCACCGTGAACCCGCTGGCAAGCCCGCCGACCATCGGCTCCTTCTCGAGGACGACCACCTTCTGCCCGGCGGCGGCCAGGTCGTAAGCAGCGGATAGGCCGGTAAAGCCGCCGCCGACGATCACGATCGGATCGGCACTGAGCTTACTGGTCGGTGCGTTCATTGGATAAGCCTCTAGTCTGTGCTGCGCGCTGCTTGCGCGGGAACAGCTTTCGGCCGCAACCCGGCGATGAGGAGCAAGAGAAAGCCGGACGCGGTGATGGAAAGCCATAGGATTGCGTGGATCAGGATCGCGAAGGCGGCCGCGCCGATTTCGCTGGCGCCAAGGCCCGACAGCGTTCGCGCCGTGAAATAGTGAAAGGTCCCCACATAGCCGGGAGAGCTCGGGATGATGGTGGAGAGCGTTCCGACACTGAGCGCGAGCAAGGCCGCTTCCGGAGTGGCGGCGATCCCGAGCGCCTGTCCAACGGCGAAGAATGCACCGCCCTCAGCGAGCCAGGCTAGAATACTGATCAAAGTGATCCGCGCGACGAACAAAGGGCGGGTAAGCGTGGAAACGGCATCCGAAAGACGCAGCAATGCCTCGCCGGCGGGGCGCAGCCTGGGAGCGCGGCCTTCGGCCCACTTCACCACCATGCGGATCAGCCCTGGGGCTGAGACGAACAGGATGATGGCCGCAGCAACGGCGAGCGCGGCGAGCTTCAAACCGGCAAGCAGCGCCTCGTCCAGCATATCGGCTTGAAGATAGCTGACGGTGGCGAACAGGAACATCATCAGGACGAACAGGTCGAGCAGCCGCTCCAAGACAAGCGTGCCGAGCTGGCCGGATGCCGGAATGCCCGTGAACCGCTGAAAGGCAATGACGCGGATCACATCGCCCGCCCGGAAAGGGAGAACGTTGTTGAATGCCACGCCACCGAGGAACGGCACCGCTGCTTCCCTCAGCCGCACCGTTGACCCCAAGCTCCGCAGCATCGTAACCCAGCGGTAGATCTTGAGGGAGTAAGCGACCGCTACGAAAGCAAGCGAAATTGCAATCCATCCGGGCTGCGCTTTGGCAAGCACCGACAAGACCATGTTGACGGAGATCGTCCGGAAGGTCGCGTAAAGAAACAGGGCGCTGATCAGGAGCCCGATCGCTAGTTTGATGCTGCGCCCCATAGACCAGGCAAACCGCCCGTCCGCGCTGGCTTGGCTCGACACTAGCCGTCCTGGCGCAGGCGGGCCGCCGGCTGAAGCGCCGCCGCGGACTGTTCGGCAGCTCGGTTTATCCGTTGCCGCGGCGCCGCGGCATCAAAGCCGAGCTCTTCCATCACCAGGAAGAGCGGCCGGTCTTTGGCTTCGCTGTAGATCCGGCCGACATATTCGCCGATCACGCCAAGGAAAATGAATTGCAGGCCGCCGATCAGCATCACGGCGATGAAGATCAAGGTCCAGCCCGGAACCCAGTTGTCCGTCAGAAGCCGTTGCGCGATCGCATAGATGATACCTAGGACCGACAAAGCCGAAAACGCCAAGCCCACGCTGGTGACGATCTTCAGCGGAATGGCAGAGAAGGAAACAATCCCGTCAATTGCAAGGGCCAGCATTTTCCGGAGCGGGTATTTCGAGCTCCCGGCAAAGCGCTCGGCCCTGCTGTAGCCCACCGCCGTCTGTTTAAAGCCCACCCAGCTCGTCATCGCCCGCAGCAGGCGGTGCCTTTCCCGCATGCGGAGCAGCGCGTCGACCACGGCGCGGTCCATCAGACGGAAATCCCCAGTGTCGAGCGGGATCGGAACCTCCGAGAGGCGATTGATCAGGCGATAGAAGGTCCTTGCCGTCCACAGCTTGAACTTCGTCTCGCCGGAGCGCTCGGTGCGCTGGCCGTAAACGACGTGATATCCTTCACGCCATTTCGCCATCATCTGCGCGATGACTTCGGGCGGATCCTGGAGATCAGCGTCGATGAGAACCACGGCGCGACCTCGCGCATATTCTATGCCGGCACTCACGGCGATCTGGTGGCCGAAGTTGCGGGAAAGCCGGATCACCCTTGCCCGCGAACTTCTCGATTGAAGGTCGCGGAGCAACTCGGCCGTCGAATCGCGACTGCCGTCATCGACGTAGATGATCTCGAAATCCTCGGTAATCGTCTCCAGCGCCGAGTGGAGGCGCTGGTGAGTGTGCTCGATCACCTCAGCCTCATTGAAGCAGGGAACGATGACTGACAGCAGTGGAGAGGCTTCTGACACTATCTCTTCCTGGAAGGGACGCCGGGGAGGGAGCGGCGCGTCGGTCACTTCTAATGGTTTATGCCGAGCATGCCCACATACAGCCGGTTACCTCGAAGTCCAGAGGTGGTGGCGAAGATGCCGTCATCGGCCGGCAACCCGCCCAGCGGCCACCGGATGGCCTTTCCCGCTGTGCTGCGGTAGCGGACGGGCAACATTGCTGTTCCCTTCCAGCGGCAGAGAAAGACCCAGTTACAACATGGACCCCGAGTTCAACCCCAACCGGCCCCAAATCAGCGTCGTCATCCCAGCCTACCGCGCCGAGGCAACGATCCGCCGGGCGATCGACAGCGTTCTCGCTCAGCCCGAAGTGAATGTTCGGATCATCGTTGTCGTCGACGGAATCTTCGACCGGACCGCTGAACTGATCGCCGACTATTCTTCCGAGCAGGTGGTCGTGCACAGTCATGACATCAACAAGGGCGCTGCCGTCAGCCGCAATGATGGGCTTGCGCTTGTCGACAGCGAATATGTCATGTTCCTCGATGCGGACGACTTCATCGAAGGACCGCTCCTTCAGGGACTGTCTGCGGCCGTTTCCGAGACAGGCGCGGACCTCGGCTTCGGTCCGATGCAAATCCTGCATGAGACCCGTGGTGAACGGGAAGAAAAATATGTTCCCGACTTCTCCTCGTCCGAGGACGTGTTGCGGAAGTGGCACCTTGGAGGCGTGTTCGTGACGCCCTGCAGCATCCTCTGGCGCGCCGAATTCTTACGCGGCATCGGCAGCTGGGATCCCGAGGTTACTAGGAACGACGACGGTGAGCTCGTAATGCGCGCTATTCTCAAAGGAGCGAAGTTCGTTGTGAGCGACCGGGGCTGCGGCATCTACGTGAAACATTCGATGGAGAGCCTCAACAATCGGACCGACAATATGGATTCCATGCTCCGCGTGAACGAGAAGCTCCTGGCAATCCAATCGCCGGTGATCGACCCGGAGCTGCAGCGGTATGTCTGTGCAGGTCATTATTTCAACATCGCCAGCCACGGCTATCTGAGCGGGCGCGACGATCTTGGAGACGAGGCCTTGAAGCGGAGCCGGAAGATGGGGTTCGGCACACGCGGACCATTGCCGCACAGGCTGGCATATGCGCTGTTGGGGGTGAAGCGCACCTGCCGTCTGATCGCGCGCGTCAAGCGATACAGAGCCGCGGGAATTGGGCGCTGAGCCTGCGGACATGGCAGCACCAAGGAGTGGCCGTGGCTAGGTCGCCAAGCTCCAGTGGAAGGTGGGAAGGATGCTGAGAAAGCTCGCTTCCCTACTCACTGGCGAGGGTCTCGGCGCGACATTGATACGGGCCAGCTTGGGCAGCGCTGGGCTCAGAATAGCCGGCCTTGCTTTTGGTTTCCTCCTCGCGCTGCAACTCGCACGCGTTTTGGGTCCAAGTTCATACGGCATCTACGGCACAGCCATGGCGATCGTTGCCATACTGACAGCTGCGGCTGATCTCGGTACAGCCCGGCTGGTGACCCGCGAAGTCGCCAAGGCCGAAGCAGCGCGGGATTGGGCACGTATGCGTGGGGTGCTCCATTGGTCGAGGCGATTAGCCCTGACGCTCTCCATTGGCTTCATCATCGCGGTCGCGAGCTGGACCTGGCTTGGCTGGAATTCCGACCCGATCCTGCTCACCACATTGCTCATTGGTGCCGTCTCGGTCCCCTTGGTGACACTCGCGAACATTGACGCTGCGGCGCTCGCTGGGTTGAGACATTTCATAAAGGGACAGCTGCCCGAGGTGGTTCTTCGGCCGGCACTCTTCTCCCTTTTCCTTTTCATGGCGTCGCTCCTGGCCATCCCCTTGTCGCCGACGTCGGCCATCGCTTTGTCAGTTGCATCTGCGGCATTTGGGTACGCGACCGCAGCAGTTTTTCTGCGCCGGACGCTGCCCCCCGAACTTCGTCTTGAACGCCCCATCGTGGAGGCAAAGGCGTGGTTCAGGAGCGCCCTTCCAATTGCGCTGTCCGATGCGGTTCGGGTCGGGCAAGCGCAGCTCGCGGTGCTGATACTGGCAGCCATGGCCGATGACGTCACAACAGGCACGTTTCGAGCTGCGGCCTCGATAGCCGTGCTCTTTGTCGTGCCAGAAGCGATGTTCAACCTTATCTGTGCGCCCATCATGGCCCGCCTTCATAGCCAGGGGGAGCATGCGAGGTTGCAGAGGATGCTTTTCTGGGCTGCAGCAGCGAGCACCCTCGCAACGAGCCTGTTGGTCAGTCCGTTCCTGTTGTTCGGGGAGGGGCTCGTGGCTCTTCTTCTCGGCGAGGAGTTCAGAGCTGCCAGTGCGCCGCTCGAGGCGCTGGGCATAGCCGCCATACTCATCGCAGCAACGGGTCCAGGTCTGGTCCTGATGAACGTGGCTGGGCACGACCGGGAGGTCGTAGCCGCCGGAGCAATCTCGCTCCTGGTGCTTGTGATCACCGCCGGGCCACTGATCATGTTCATGGGTGCCACCGGGGCGGCGGTAAGCTTCGGATTCTCCTCTTTTCTGTGGAGGGCGATCGTTCGGCACCGAGGTCTTCGCATTCTCCACCTCGATCCCTCGCTGGCTTCGTTCCGGCGGACTGCAGCCGTCTGACGCCCTTCTGAATGTCGTTGCTCGCGGCGTTGACGCGCCGGGCTAAGCGCGAGCGATCGCGGAGGTACATCGAGCGAGTCGGGTTTTATGCACTTGCTGTCCATGCCCGGGGTGAGGTTCCGTAGTGCGGTCAGCTCACGGAGCCGCTAACGGCAGGTATTTCAGACGTGGAAGCGTCGCAGGCAGGAGTTGGAGTTGCGCATCCTCTTCGTCACTCACGACGGACCTCAGGTGACCTATCTTGAGAGTCTGTTCCTGCCTATCTTCGCCGGCCTCCAAGCTGGGGACGTGAGCTTCGACGTCCTTCAATTCCGCTGGGGCGACAAGGCAGGGGAAGACCAGATACGGCAGGCGTGCAATGCCGTAGGAATCGGGTATCGGGCGGTGCCGGTCTGGCGATGGGGCGGCGCTGCCGGCCCCTTCCTGTCCGCTATCTGGGGAGGGCGGCACCTGCGGAGCGCCGTGCGTCACTTCAAAAGCGACATTGTCATGCCTCGCGGCATGATGCCGTCGATCTCGGCTCTGGCCGCGGGCATTCACAAGACGCGCCCGGTTTTGTTCGATGCCGACGGGCTGCCGACGGACGAAAGAGTGGACGTTTCGGGCCTTTCGCCGACCGGCGCCACCTACCGGATACTCCGCGATGTGGAAGCCCAGACGGTGCGCCTTGCCACCTCCGTGCTCATTCGGACGCAGCGGACGGCGGAAATCC
>JALYGI010000373.1 GCA_030777185.1 Pseudomonadota bacterium | reverse complement strand
AGAAGACCGTGGTGGTGAAGGTCGAGCGGCGGGTGAAGCACCCGCTCTACGGCAAGATCATCAAGCGGTCGAAAAAGTATCACGCCCATGACGAGGCCAATGAATTTCGTCAGGGCGAGACCGTCCGCATCGAGGAGACGCGGCCGATCTCGAAGCTGAAGACGTGGCGGGTGATCGACCGCGTCGACACGCACGCCACGCCTGAAAAGGCCGACGTCGCTTAAAAGTTTGTTGAAGCTGATCGCCGGGCCTCCGTGTCCCGGTTGAAGTTAGAAAAGGAATGGATCGATGATCCAGATGCAGTCCAACCTTGAGGTCGCCGACAATTCGGGGGCCAAGCGCGTCCAGTGCATCAAGGTTCTCGGCGGTTCGAAGCGCCGGTTCGCGGGTGTTGGCGACATCATCGTCGTCTCCGTCAAGGAGGCGGCGCCGCGCGGCCGAGTGAAGAAGGGCGACGTTCACAAGGCGGTCATCGTCCGTACGGCAAAGGATATTCACCGCGCCGACGGTTCGACGATCCGGTTCGATTCGAACGCCGCCGTGCTCGTCAACAACAACCAGGAGCCGATCGGCACCCGTATCTTCGGCCCCGTGGTTCGCGAGCTGCGCGCCAAGAAGCACATGAAGATCATCAGCCTGGCGCCGGAGGTGCTCTGAGATGTCCGCTGCTAAGATCAAGAAGGGCGACCGCGTCGTGGTCCTGTCCGGCAAGGACAAGGGCAAGCATGGCGAAGTCACCAGGTCGATGCCCAAGGAAGGCAAGGTCGTCGTGTCGGGCGTGAACATCATCACCCGTCACAAGAAGGCGAGCCAAGCCAACCCGCAGGGCGGGCTGGAGCGCTCGGAAGCGCCGCTCCACATTTCGAAAGTCGCGCTCGAGGATCCGAAAACCGGCCGTCCGACCCGCGTCCGCTTCGAGACCCGAGATGGAAACAAGGTTCGCGTCGCAGCGCGTTCCGGGGAGACGATCAATGGCTGAGGCCAAATACACGCCGCGCCTGAGGCGCGACTATGACGAGCGCATCGCTCCGGCGATGATGGAGCGTTTCGGCTACAAGAACCGGATGGAGATCCCGCGTCTCGAGAAGATCGTGATCAACATGGGGGTGGGCGAGGCGACCCAGGACAAGAAGCGGGTCGATACCGCCGCTGCCGAGATGGAGCTGATCGCAGGCCAGAAGCCGGTGATCACCAAGGCCAAGAAGTCGATCGCTCAGTTCAAGCTGCGCGAAGGCATGCCGATCGGCGCCAAGGTCACGCTCCGCCGCGAACGCATGTACGAGTTCCTGGACCGCCTGGTCACGATCGCGCTGCCGCGCGTCCGCGACTTTCGCGGTCTTAACCCGCGCTCGTTCGACGGCCGCGGCAATTATGCGATGGGCCTCAAGGAACAGATCATTTTCCCTGAGATCAACTATGACCGCATCGAGAGGGTGCGCGGCATGGACATCATTGTCACCACCACCGCCAAGACGGACGACGAGGCGCGCGAGCTGCTGCGCCTCTTCAACTTTCCGTTCCCGGCCGCAGAGGATCAGAAGCAGGCGGCCTGAGCCGATGCTTCGATAGAGAAGAGGAAGAGAGCTTAAGTCCATGGCGAAACTGAGTTCGATCAACAAGAATGAGCGTCGCAAGAAGCTGGTGAAGAAATATGCCGGCCGATATTCGAAGCTCAAGGCGATCGCGGACGACGAATCCCGCGACGATACCGAGCGTCTGATCGCGCGGCTGAAGCTGGCTGAGATCCCGCGCAACGGCAACCCGACCCGGGTTCGCAACCGTTGCGGCCTCACCGGTCGTCCCCGCGCCAATTATCGCAAATTCGGGCTGTCGCGCGTCATGCTGCGGGAACTGGGCAATGCAGGCCTGATCCCCGGTCTCACGAAGTCCAGCTGGTAAGGTATAGATCATGCCATTGACCGATCCTTTGGGTGATATGCTCACCCGCATCCGCAACGGCCAGCAGGCCCGCAAGGACAGCGTTGTTTCTCCCGCGTCCAAGCTTCGGGTCCGCGTTCTCGACGTGCTTCAGCGCGAGGGCTATATCCGCGGTTACAGCGAAGAAGCGCTCGGGCCTGCCAAGGGCCTGCGCATCGAGCTGAAATATTTCGAGGG
>JALYGI010000372.1 GCA_030777185.1 Pseudomonadota bacterium | reverse complement strand
ACCTTCGTGGCGGACGAGATCCTTGCCAAGCATGACGAGAATTACATGCCTCCGGAGCTCGCCCGCGACGGCACGAAGCATAAGAGCGAGAGCCTGAGGTGATCGCAGAAGCCGGCCTTGCAGCGCTCTGGATCGCCGCGTCTCTGTCGCTGCTCCAGCTGTTCCTCGGCGCGGCGGCGCTGCGTCCCGGCGGCGAGACGCTGCTTCGCACGGTACGGCCGGTGGCGATCGCCCAGGCGGTGCTGGTGGCGATTGCCTTCCTGCTGCTCGTTCAGCTGTTCCTGCGCACCGACCTGTCGGTGAAGCTGGTCGCAGCCAACAGCCATTCGGCGAAGCCCTGGCTCTACAAGTTCGCTGGTGCGTGGGGGAACCATGAAGGCTCGATGCTTCTGTGGGTGACGATCCTTGGGGTCGCGGGCGGCGCCGTTGCTTTGTTCGAGCGGAGGCTTAACGAGCGCACGCTGATCGCGACGCTCGCAGCGCAGGCGGCGATCGGGCTCGGCTTTTACGCCTTTCTGCTTTTCGCCTCGAACCCGTTCGAGCGGCTCAGTCCTGCGCCGGCGCAGGGGCAGGGGCTCAATCCGCTGCTGCAGGACCCCGGCCTCGCCTTCCATCCGCCGACCCTCTACATCGGCTATGTCGGCATCTCGATCGCCTTTTCCTTCGCCGTCGGTGCGCTGGTGACACGCGACGTCGGCCCGGCCTTTGCAAAAGCGATGCGGCCTTGGGTGCTGGGCGCCTGGATCATGCTGACGCTCGGCATCACCGCCGGCAGCTATTGGGCCTATTACGAGCTCGGCTGGGGTGGCTGGTGGTTCTGGGACCCGGTGGAGAACGCCTCGCT
Source organism: Pseudomonadota bacterium (assembly GCA_030777185.1). Classification (GTDB taxonomy): domain Bacteria; phylum Pseudomonadota; class Alphaproteobacteria; order Sphingomonadales; family Sphingomonadaceae; genus Allosphingosinicella. The sequence continues at coordinate 2,340 of JALYGI010000372.1, read as the reverse complement.
CATGCCCTGGCTGGCCGCCACCGCCTTGCTCCATTCGGTGACTGTCCTTGCGACCCGCGACAGCCTCCGGGCTTGGACGGTGATGCTCGCCGTGGTCGCATTTTCGATGTCGATGGTCGGCACCTTCCTCGTTCGCTCCGGCATCCTCACCAGCGTCCATGCTTTTGCCGTCGATCCCCAGCGCGGCGCTTTCATTCTCATCCTGCTCGCGCTCTACATCGGCGGCGCGCTGACTTTGTTCGGCCTGCGCGTCGGCACCGTGAAGGAGGGGACGACCTTCGAGCTGGTCAGCCGGGAAGGGGCCTTGGTCGCCAACAACCTGCTTCTTTCGGCCATTCTCGGGGTCGTGCTCGTCGGCACGCTGTATCCGCTCGGTGTCGAGGCTGTGACGGGCGAGAAGCTTTCCGTCGGCCCTCCTTATTTCAATGCCGCGGCAGGCCCGCTCGCGCTCCTCCTGATCGGCATCATGGCGGCGGGGCCTCTCATCCGCTGGCGCCGGGACAGGGCGCGGGAGGTGCTGAATCGGATCGCACTTCCGGTGCTGCTGACCTCGCTTGGGTTGTTCGCCATCATCCTCCTTGCTCCCGGCGTGTCGATCCTGCCCCTGCTCGGCCTTGCAATTGCCGCCGGAACCGCGGCTGCGAGCGTGGCGCCGCTCTGGGGCCGTAACCTTCGCCGGACCCCGCTCTTCACCTGGGGGATGGTGATCGCGCATCTCGGCATCGCCGTAAGCCTCGCCGGCATGGCCTTCGAAAGCGCCTTCACGAAAGAAACATTGGTGGCGGCAAGCATCGGCCAGCGGGTGCAGGTTGGGCCCTATACGGTCCGCTTCGATGCGGTCGATCCGATCGCCGGTCCGAATTGGACCGCGAACGAGGCGAAGCTCACCGCCTGGCGCGGGAGCGGCGAGCCGATCGTTCTTCGCCCCCAGGCCCGCATGTTCAGCTCTCCCCCGACCGAGACGAGCGAGGCGGACATCGTGACGCGCCTCGACGGGCAGCTCTATACCGTGCTCGGCAAGGGCGACGGCACGGGGCGCTGGCAGCTTCGTCTCTGGTGGAAGCCGTTCGTCACCCTGATCTGGCTCGGCGGCGCCCTGATCGCTTTAGGCGGCATCCTGTCGGTGATCGGCCGCGTCCGGCGCGAGCGCCGGGCGCGACTGGAGGAGGCTTACGCATGAAACGCGCCATCCTCTGGGTCCCGCTCGGCGTGTTCCTCATCTTCATCCTCACCGTGGCGGTCGGCCTCTACAGCCCATCCGACCGGACGATCCGGTCCCGGCTGATCGGCAAGGCGATTCCGGAGTTCGTGCTGCCGGCCATGCTGCCGCAACGGCAGGGGCTGGAGAGCGCACACTTCCGCACCGGGCAGCCGCGCGTGCTCAACGTGTTCGCAAGCTGGTGCGTGCCTTGCGTCGCCGAGGCGCCGCAGCTGATGGCCCTCTCGCAGCGCGGCATTCCGATCGACGCAATCGCGATCCGCGACCGTCCGGAGGACGTCTCCAAGTTCCTCGCCCGCTGGGGCGATCCCTACCAGCGGATCGGCTCGGACCGGGACAGCCGCGTACAGCTTGCCTTGGGCTCATCGGGCGTACCGGAGACCTTCGTCGTCGATGGCGGCGGTGTGATCCGCTACCAGCATATCGGCGACATTCGGCCGGAACATATGTCGGAGATCATCCAGGCCTATGAGGCTGCGCGATGAAGCGCTTTGCCGTCCTCGCGCTGCTCCTGATCGGATCCGGTCCGGCTCTCGCCGACTCGCTCGTTGCGCCCGCTGAATATTCCTACACGCAGCTGCGCGATCCCCGCCAAGAAGCGCAGGCGGTCGATCTCATGGAGACCCTGCGCTGCCTCGTCTGCCAGGGCCAGTCGATCGCGGACAGCGACGCCGAAATGGCAGGCGACATGCGGGCGATGGTCCGGCGGCGGATCGAGGCGGGTGAGAAGCCGGAGGAGATAAGACGCTGGCTGATCGACCGCTATGGCAATTGGGTCACCTATGATCCGCCCGTGGAGCCGGTGACATGGCCGCTTTGGGCGACGCCGATCCTGCTCCTGGCCGCGGGCCTCTATCTCGCCCGCGGGCGCTTTCGCCGGAAAGCATCGCGGAGGGATGCTCGCTGATGGGCTGGCTGCTGATCCTGCTGTTCGCGGCGGCGGTCTTGCTCGCTTTGTGGCGCCTCGCCGGCTTCGATCGCACCGCGCTCCAGTTGCTCGGTGCGGCTTTGTTCGTCGCCATGGCAGGCTATGCCTGGCAGGGAAGGCCCGGTCTCCCCGGCAAGCCGGTCCCTCCGCCGGTGCGGCAGAAGCTTCCCGACACGGAATTTGCCGGCGCCCG
>JALYGI010000371.1 GCA_030777185.1 Pseudomonadota bacterium | reverse complement strand
GCTGGCTCCCCGCCATTCTCAAATGGTCGATCATCGCGCTTTCGGTGGCGATGGGCCTTCGCTTCATGGGGCTCGCCAACGAGATCGTGATCATCGCCTTCGCCTCGATCATCGGCTCGGCGGCGGTCGCCTGCGCGCTTGCCTTCGGGCTCGGTGGTCGTCCGACGGCGCACAAGCTGCTCGAGCGGTGGACGGACGAGAACCGGCCGCCCATGCCGCCCCGCCGCCCGCAGGCGCCGACGGCCGATGGCGATCCGCCGCTGGTCTGACACACGGAAGAGGATCGAAAGGGCGCGTTCAGCAATGGGCGCGCCCTTCTTATTATGAGCCGCTTTGAACGTTTCGCAGCCATCGACTGGTCCGGCGCCAAGGGACGCCGGCACAAGGGGATCGCGATCGCCATCTGCGACTCGGACTGCGGTGCGCCAAGGCTCGTCCGGCCGGACCATGGCTGGTCCCGAACTGAAGTGCTCGAATGGTTGCTCGCAATGGCGGAAGAGGCACCGACGCTGTTCGGCTTCGACTTCAGCTTCGCCCCTCCGATCTTCGAGCGCGGTGCGTATCTGCCGGGCGAACCCGATGTCCCAACCACCGCACGTGAATTCTGGGCTTATGTCGATGGACGGTGCGACGATGAGGATTTGGGCGCTGCGAGCTTTCTCGAGCAGGCCCACCGCCGACATTTCTATTTCGGCATCGCTGATGGTGAAAAGGCGGGCTTCATGCATTTCCGGCAATGCGATGCGCGGCTGAATGCCCAAGGCGGCCGCAAGACGGCCAGCGCCTATGATGCGATTGGCGCTGCCCAGGTTGCCAAAGCCAGCTTCTCCGGCATGCGCCTGCTCCATCAGCTGGATGGCAAGGTTGCGATCTGGCCCATGAACGCGCTTCCGGAGCGCGGCAGCGCCGTGGTCGAAATCTATACGCGCATTTATCTGCGCCGCGCCGGTCTTTCAGGGAAGAAGATCAGATCGAGAGCCGAGCTCAATTCCGCCCTGAAGGCGCTGGGAAGCGCTCCGGCACGGCTGCGCTTTGAGCCGAATGACCACCAAAGCGATGCACTCATCACCGCGGCCGGAATGCGCGCGCTCGCTACCGGTGAACCGCGCCCCTTCGATCCTGTGGGCATCACTCCGGAACTCGCCCGAACCGAGGGCTGGACCTTCGGCGTCCTTTGAAGCATTGGGGCGCGGGCGGGCCGGGTTAGCTCAGCTGGTAGAGCAACCGCCTTGTAAGCGGTAGGTCGTCGGTTCGAGTCCGACACTCGGCACCATTCTCAAGAATTGCAGAAAGCCGCCCGCTTGAACGTTTTCAAAGAGGGCTTCCTAGAGCTGACATGCCTTGGTCACGCCTTTTCAGGAGCGATCATCAGCCGGCTGATGCGGGAAGTACGTCCCGGAGTTCCATTCTGAACCGGAGTACGCTGTTGGGCGGGATCGTTCCGGTCGCGGCGGCGCCATAGCCCAGCTCCGGCGGGATCCACACAATCCATTCATCCCCCGGCCGCATCATCATCAGCGCCTCGTTGAATCCGGGAACGAAGTCGCCGACCGAGCCGCTGATCGGCTGCCCGCGCGCATAGCTGCTGTCGAAGGTTTCGCCAGTGATGAGCTTCCCTTCATAGTCGAACAGGACGGTGTCACCTTGACGCGGCTGCCGCCCGGCCGCGGGACCGGAGCGGACAACAAAATATTGGAGGCCGCTGGGCGTGGTCACCACCCCTTTCGCGGCGGCGTTCCGGGTAAGGAAGTTTGGCCCGGGCTGGGTTTCCGGCGCCAAGCGCGTGCTGGTGCAGGCACTCAAGGCCCCCAAGAGCACAAAACCAAGAAGCAATTGCTTCGTCCGCTGCAAGGGGGGAGCCCTGTTATCGCTCATGTTTGCTCCTTCTTGGTTCAGGATTGGGCTCGCTGACGCGGCGCGCACCCGGATCGGAGTTGGACCAGGCGTCGAGGGGCACCGCCCGCTTTAGGCGCAGGCGCTCTTCACTTGCTTGCCGCCGTGCTGCTCTCGACTTTCCTGACGCCCTCCAGCTCCTTTGGCTGGGCCGGAGCGGCGTCATCGTCCGCCTTCTTGGCGTCGGCCTTCTTGCCGAGCGCCGGCTCCTTCGTTCCCGAAGCATCACCCATGAGCGCCCAGCGATAGCTCTGCGCGACGGCATCGCCGCTCCGGGTCTGCTTGGCGATCACGTTGGCGATGCCTTCAGCCTTGGCCGGCTCGTAGCGGCGGAGCACCGCACGCTGGAAGCTGTCGACGCTGGTCGGAACGACCGCGCTGCCGTCCGCCGCGGCCTGCTCGGCGGCAGCGACATCGAGCAAGGCGGCCTCAGCCGCTGCGAGCGCCTTTTCATCCCGAACCGTGGGACGTGGCAAGGCGAGGCTCGGTTCCACCCCGGCATAGCGATTGCGGAAGGCCGGGCCGGTGCCCCAGCCGCCAGTCCAGCGGTAGAAAATGTGGGTGCCGATATTGGCCGCCTTGACGAGGCTCGAGCTCCAGTAAGGCACGACCCAGTTGGTGTGATAGTGCGTCGCCCAGCCGACCGGCTTGAAGACATAGCCGGCAAGCGCCGCCTCGGCGACCGCGCGGGCCCGGTTCCAGATCGACAGCATCGGAGCGCGGGCGAGCGCGCCGTCGCAGGTGAAGGTGAACTGACAACCGGTCGCCCGCTCGGAACCCTGGAAGACCACGCCGCACACGGTGTTCGGATAGGCGGGGTGACGAACCCGGTTAAGCACCACCTGCG
>JALYGI010000370.1 GCA_030777185.1 Pseudomonadota bacterium | reverse complement strand
GTCCTTCATGCCGAGCGTCGGTCGTTTGCGGTGCGGCGGAACGGGCGCAGTCATGCCCATGCGCGGCGCCAGCGTCGCCCGGCCCATTCCGGAGCGGTCGATCGTCTCGGCGACGAAGCTGAAGGCGCGGTCGTCGCTGGGCTGAACGATGACGTCGTACGTCTCGGCATTCCCGATCTGGAATTCGTCGACGCGCACCGGCCGCACATTCTGACCGTCTGAAGCGACCACCGTCATCGGCAGGCCCGGGATGCGGACGTTGAAGATGGTCTGCGCGGCGGCGTTGATGATGCGGAGGCGCACGCGCTCGCCGGGACGGAAGAGGCCGGTCCAATTTTCCTCGGGGCCGTGGCCGTTGATCAGGAAGGTGTAGGCTGCCTCGGTGACGTCAGCGATGTCGGTCGGATCCATGCGCATGCGCGCGAACATCATCCGCTCCTCTTGCGTCATCTCGTCTTCGCGGCGGCCGAGCAGCGTCTGCTTCTGCCGGTTGAAGAAGCCGCCTTCCTGCTTCAGCTTCGAGAAGATCTGGTGGGGGTGGAAGAAGCTCCAGTCGCTGAGCACGATCACGTGCTCTCGGTCATAGGCGACCGGGTCCGCGCCCGTGGGATCGATGATCATCGGGCCGTAATGGCCCATTTGCTCCTGCAGCCCGGAGTGGCTGTGATACCAATAGGTGCCCGACTGCACGATCGGGAATTCGTAGGTGAAGCTTCCCCGCGCCGGGATGCCGGGGAAGCTGACGCCGGGAACACCGTCCATCTGGAACGGGACGAGCAGGCCGTGCCAATGGATCGAGGTGTCCTCATCGAGCTCGTTGAGAACGGTGAGGCGGAAATTCTGCCCTTCGCGAAGGCGGATCAGCGGCGCCGGCAGCACGCCATTGAGGGTGATCGCATGTCCACTGCGCCCGCCAATTGTGAACGGACTGTGGCCGACCTTGAGGCTGATGTCCTCACCCGAAAGCGTCGGCAAGGTCGGGGCAAGACCGGCCGTGCCGCTCTGGGCCCAGGCGGGGAAAAGGCCGCCGAGCCCGAGACCAAGGCCGCCAAGTGCGGCGGCGCGAAGCAGCGCGCGGCGCTCCAGTAAGGGAGAATAGTGCATGATCAAATCTCCTACGCGGGCCGCGCGGCAACAAACGCGGTCCCGCATCCCAATGGGGAGTTCCAGTAAGTGGAAATCGTCAGGAGAGTCGTGGAGGAGGGGTCGCCAGTTCGGGAGCGGACCCATCGAAAAACGGAATGGGGCCAATGAGAAGTGCGGGGGAAGCCACCATCTGCTCGCAGGCAAACAGCGGTTCGTCGGCCGGCATGGCGGTGCAGGCGATCGCGCAGTCGAGCATCGCCTGGCGGTCCTCTTGGGCGGGCGCCTGCTGATCCGCGCAATGATCCATCGGGCCGGCTGCTGCCCCGTGCGGCATCGCCATAGCCGCATGGCTGCCGAGCATGCCGGCGGGTGCGAGCAGCAGGGCGAAAAGCGCCAGGATCTGGAAGAGCCGCGTGAAGCGCATGGCTGAGAAATAGGCGAGGCGCAGCCATTCCGCAATGAGGGGCTTGACCTTCCAGCTACTGGAACATCCATATCGTCGTGCATGGAACCGACTCACAGCAGCTGCCATGCGCACTCCGCCCCGCCCGCCAAAGCGGTCGACCCCGTCTGCGGAATGAGCGTCGATCCGGCGACGACGCCGCATCACGCCGCTCATCAGGGGGAGAATTATCATTTCTGTTCGGCCAAGTGCCGCGAGCGCTTCGCGGCGCGGCCGGAGCTCTTTGTCGGACCGCGTGATCATGCACCGCATGGCGCACAAGCGAGTTCTAACGACGCGGTTTACACATGCCCGATGCATCCGGAGGTGGAGCAGATCGGCCCTGGAACGTGTCCGATCTGCGGCATGGCGCTGGAGCCCAAGAACTTCACCCTCAGCGAAGGGCCGTCTGAAGAATATCTCGACATGCGCCGGCGCTTCATCGGTTCGGCAATCCTGACCGCGCCGCTGTTCGGGCTGGTGATGCTGCGGCATTTCTGGCCGGCGAGCGTGGAGATGGTGGGCGGGCGCACGCTTGACTGGCTCGAGCTCGTGCTGGCGACCCCGGTGGTGCTGTGGGGCGGCTGGCTCTTCTTCGTCCGCGGCTGGCAGAGCATCGTCAATCGCTCGCTCAACATGTTCACCCTGATTGCGATCGGCACGGGCGTGGCCTGGACCTATTCGGTGGTGGGAGCTGTCGCCCCGCAGATCTTCCCGCCATCCTTCCGAAGCATGCATGGCGGCGTCGGCCTTTATTTCGAGGCGGCGGCGGTGATCGTCACGCTGGTGCTTTTGGGACAAGTGCTGGAACTGCGGGCCCGGGAGCGCACCGGCTCGGCGATTCGCGCTTTGCTCGATCTCGCGCCGAAGACCGCGCACCTCGTGGAGCATGGCAGGGAGCGGACGGTTCCGCTCGACCTCATTCGCAGCGGCGATCGCCTCCGGGTGAAGCCGGGCGAGGCGGTTCCGGTGGACGGTCAGGTAATCGAGGGCAGCTCGTCCGTCGATGAATCGATGCTCACCGGCGAGCCGATGCCCGTCTCCAAGGGGGCGGGCGACCCTGTCACCGGCGGCGCGATCAACGGCGAGGGCAGCTTCGTCATGGAGGCGCAACGGGTAGGCTCGGAGACCATGCTGGCCCGGATCGTCCAGCTGGTTGCCGAGGCACAGCGCAGCCGGG
>JALYGI010000369.1 GCA_030777185.1 Pseudomonadota bacterium | reverse complement strand
ATTCGCCGATCGAGGATCGCGAGCTCGCTCAGCTCCTGCTCGCGGAGAGCTTGCTTGACCTCGGGAATGTCCCGCTCCAGCTTCCGGACGCGGTCGACCACCCTTGCGAGCCTGGTCGCCACCACATTGAGGATGCCGGCAATGCCAGCGAGCAGGAACACCGGCGCGACGGCAAGCTGGATGGTGTGCGCGACTGTAGAAATGCTGCCTACGATCATCTCGTCCTTTCAGAGCCTGCTTAAGCGTGGGCCGCTTCTGTCCGTCAATGGGACTATGCTCCGGCCTTGAGCCGGCCGTGGGTCGAAATCCGCGTGATCGATGCGTAAGAGCCTGAGCATGCAGCGCTTCCTGATCGGGGCCTCCCTCATCTTTTCCACCACAGCGGCGCATGCGGCGGCGGATGTCACCGGCAACTGGCGCACGGAAGACGGGAGCGCCGTCATTGCCTTTGCCCGTTGCGGCGATCAGATGTGCGCGTACATCGCTCGGGTGCTGGCCAGCCGTCCAGGCATTCCGAAGACCGATGTCCGCAATCCCGATCCTGCGCTGCGCACGCGGCCGATCCAGGGCCTTAGGATCATCAGCGGCCTCCATGCCAAAGGCAAGAGGTGGGAGGGCGGCCGCGTCTACGACCCGAAGAGCGGCAAGAGCTACAAATCCTATGTCGAGCTCAATGCTGATGGGTCGCTGAAGGTCGCCGGCTGCCTCGCCTTCATCTGCAAGGCGCAGCGCTGGACGCGGGTCCGCTGAAGATGCGCATTCTGGTCGCCGCGATGCTGCTTTTTGGCCACTGCCGAAGGTGGCGTTGCCGAGGATGTGGATCGGCTTTTTGCTGAAGCCGACCAGATCGTTGCTGTCTATGGCAGGCAGCGGGCCGGACCGCACCGGGCCCCCGACGCTGCGCTCAAAGAATTGTTCGCCAAGGCCTGCGACCTCTGAACCACAGGAAGGGCCTGATTCACGGCTTCGGCCGAAGCGCGTAGCGGTTCCACCTCAACCGATCAGGCCCGAAGCCGGAATAGAAGCGGCCGGGACGGAACACGGGCGCACCTTCCGGCACGCCCGTTCCCTTGTTGATCGCTTGAAGCTTAGTAGCTGGTGCCGCCGCCCAAGCCGCCGGTCGTACCGGCCGTGGTCGTGCCGCCCGTGGTCGTGCCGGACATGTCCTCGTGCAGCCTGCGGAAGCGGTCGCGGCCCTCGCGCACGCTGTCGTAAGCGCGTTGAATGATGCTGCGGGTCTCGGGGGAGAGCTTGCCGTCCTGAAGGGCGGTTTCCCACTTGCCGTTCAAATAGCTCTCGCCATGATCAACTTCGGCAATGACCGCCGCGTCGTCGCTGCCGGTCACCCGGTCGCGAAGCGTGAGGAAGGCGCGGTGGGCGGCGGCAAGCACGCTGCCGTCATCCTCGGGATTGCCGCCGAGTTGGCGGACGCGGTCGCGAAGCTGGCTGACGACCTGCTCGCGCTCGGTGGCGCGCTCAAGGAATTCAGCGCTGAAGCGGCTGTTGGTCGCCTCCTGGGCGGAGCGGCGGTAACCATCGACGCTGTCGATCGTCGTCTCGATCAGACTGTTAAGCACGGAAATGTCGTGGCTCGTGTCCAGCGTTCCGCCCGTGTCGTCCATCGACCTTCTGTCAGGTTCCAACATCATCTTCTCCTCATGTCGGGGTGGGTCTGGAATTGGTAACGCATGAGGAACGAGAAGGGTGCGTCGGCACGAGGAAATTGGAGCTTGGCGCGCTCACCGGAACGGCTGCGCGCGGCACCCGTTCTCATGCCGTATTCGAAGGAGCAGGCAATGGCCGATCAGGAGAGACGCGCGGGCACGAACAGGATGGAGCGCGGCAAGCGTGCGAGCTTCGATCCAGCCACCGGAGAGGTCCATGGAAGCGGCGCCGGAGCCGGCGCAAACGCCAATCCGGGCGAGGATTACGACAATGATGCCATCGCCGGAGACGGCGACGATCAGATGGGTGGGCCCCGGCCAAGATCGGCCGGGATCGATCGCCCCACCGATCCCGACGAGGGAGTTTGAGCCGTGGCTGCCGGTAAAGGGCATCCGCTTCCCGAAAGCGATGAAGCGCGTCACAACGAGATTCCCGAGGATATCGGGGAAGCCAAGGGCCGGGGTGACGAGGGGCGTGAGGCGGTCCAGCCGAACCCCACCGGCGTCAACCCTGACGGCGAAGCCTATCGCTACGACGATCTTGGCCGCGGCCCGGGCGACGAGGAACCCCCGAAGTAAGGCGACGTTCGTTCTTCAAAGGAGAGTCACATGGCAAATCAGAACGGTTCAGGCGTCACCGACGCGGACAACCTCAGCGGGCGCGATCTGCAACAGTCCCAGATCACGGGCGCCGGCGATGCCGGCTTCACGCGCGATGCGATGCAGGGCGAAACGGGCGGCGCGCAGCTTGGCGGCGGACCTGATCCGAGCGACATGGCGGCACCGGGCGGCAGCAGCGGCACCGGCGGGTACGGCAATGCTCAAAACCAGGCCAATCACCAGGGGCAGCAGACCGGGACCGCGGGCCATGACCTCGGCCAGAGCCGCGGCGAACGCTATGACGAAGCGCAGGGCGGCGGACGCGGCGCCGAAAGCGTGAGCAGCGACAGCGTCGCTCAGGCGGGCGGCAGCAGCGGTAGCTTCGACCAGGTGCAGGACAATGATCCACTCACCAAGGCGGCAGACGAGTTCTTGCGCGATCAGCAGGAGCATCAGGACCGCGGCCAGAGCGAGGCGGATTTCGAAAGCGACGCTCAATCCTGAGGCTTGCGGGTCTGCTGGAACCGTTACGTAGCCTAAACGTTCTTCGGCCTGATCTAGGTTAGAGGTGGAGGTTTGGATGGCGAAATCATCGTCCGGTGCCGGCGGAGACGCAAACGAGGGCACCAACCAGGGCGGCGGCGAAGAAGCGGGTGACCGGATCCAGCAGCAGATCCGTGATTTCGCCCAGAAAGCGGCCGACCTTGCACAAAACCCTGTCGCCAGGACCATGATCGCCGCCGGCCTCGTCACAGCGGCGGCGGCGATGACCTCGAACAAGAAGGTCCGCGACAACGTCAAGAAAGCAGGGCGCGACGCGGCCGATAGCGCCGAGGAAGCGGCCGAAGCGGCCAGCAGGATCGGAACCGCGGTCGTCAATGCTGCCGCCGATGCCTTCCGCCGGGTGATGAACCTTGGCTTGGAGGAGGAAGGCGGCCAGGCGGCAGGCGGTTCTAGCGAGGGACGCAAAGCCGCGAAGAGCGCTCCCGCCAAAGCGAAGAGCGGCTCAAGTGCCAAGGCTTCCTCAGGCCGGGCGGCGAAAGCGAGCGGTGCAGCACCCAAGGGGAAGTCGGCGGGTGGGGCCAAGAGCAAGGCTTCCGCAGCAGGCGCCGGTTCGAGCGGGAAATCCTCACCCTCCGCCAGCCGCTCGGGAGGAAAAAGCGGCGGCTCCCGTTCCTCCAAAGAAGGCTAGGGCGATAGAAAGGGCCTGATTCACGCCATCGGCCGAAGCGCGAAAGCGCTTCGACCAAAGACGATCAGGCTCTGAAGGTCAGTGCTTTTTTTGGTCAGCTCAGAGCGGGGTGCCGGCGGCGCAGCGCTCGAGCTCGACGACATCGTGCGCGCAGAAGATCCGGACCTCGGCTTGGTGCTGGACCGAGAGCTTCCGAAGCCGCTCCTGATTAGCGAGCCTCAGCTCGCGGTCCGTCTCCATGAGCGTCTGGTAGCCTCTGAGGCCGGGCGTGCAGCGCCGCTTGGCCTGCCGCATCTCGCCGCGATAGAAATAGGCATCGCCGGCATGGAGCATCCATCCGCCCGGCCGCTGGATCGCCACGCCGGCATGCCCCCAAGTATGCCCCGGGAGCGGAACCATCAGGATCTCAGGCGGAAGCCCCTCGAGGTCGCGCACGGTCTCGAAGCCGAACCAGGCTTCACCCTGGCCGCTGTAGCGCCGCCAATTCTGAACGCCATTGAGCTGCGCCGGGCGATAGCGGTTGCGCGGCACGAAGCCCTTGCGCGGGCCGGTGGCGGCGGTGAATTCCTTGTCCAACACATGGACAATGGCGTGGGGAAAATCCTCGAGCCCGCCGGCATGATCGAAATCGAGGTGGGTGAGGACGATATGGCGGACGTCCTCGGCAGCGAAGCCGAGCGCCCGCACCTGATGGAGGGCGGTATCCTCGACGCGCAGCTTGATGTTGAGCAGCGACCGCATGGTCTTGGTGATGCGGGGGCTGGGGCCGCGATGGGGATGATCAACGTCCTTCGTGCCATATCCCGTGTCGACGAGGACAAGGCCGTGCGCGTCCGTCTCGATAAGCAAGCAGTGGCAGACGATGTGGCCGGTGAGACCCTTGCTGCGGCCGTCGAACAAGGCGCCTCCCAAGGGGCAATCGGTACCGCAATTGATGTGATGGATCCGCATAATCGGGAGCGCGCCTGGTCTGGTTCGAGGCGCCAACGAAAAGCGGGGCGCTGAAGTTCAGCGCCCCGCTTGATTTTCCACTCCCTAAGCCCCGAGAGCCGGGGGTCGGTCACCCGGACTTAGCGGCAGCGGAAACCGCGGCTCTTGTCGATCTCGCGGCCGAGCAAAGCGCCGGCGGCGGCGCCCAGAATGGTGCCGGTGGCGCGGCTGCCACGACTGTCGATCGCCCGGCCGGCAAGAGCGCCTGCAGCGCCTCCGACCAGGAGGCCCGTGGTCCCGTTCCTACGACGGCAACGGACTCGGCCCTGGGAATCGCGCCAGGTCTTGCCCTGATAATAGCCTTGGGCCGACGCAGGTGCCGGAACGAAAGCAACCGGGACCGTCATCGAGGCGGCGGCGAGAGCGAGAGCGACTTTACGCATGACTGGCTTCCTTCTTTTGGTACTCGCATGTCACAACGTCCCCCTATCGCTCCGGTTTCATGAACCCTACACAACAACGGGATCGGCATCGGCTCAACCGGTCCGGAGGATGGACAACCCGTTTTTCCTCGCGTTGGAAGAAGGGCAGCCGCTCACCAAGAACATGCTGTTCCTGCTGCTGAGGCTCTCCTCCTGATCTGCTGCAGGGTCCAGGTCTGGACCCTAGCTGGAGAGCCGGTGCTCCAGCGTCATTTCGGCATTGAAGAGTTTCGAGATCGGGCAGTTCGCCTTGGCATCCTGTGCGAGCGCGGCGAAACGCTCCTGGTCGATACCGGGGATGCTCGCCTCCAGCGA
>JALYGI010000368.1 GCA_030777185.1 Pseudomonadota bacterium | reverse complement strand
TGCGACCTTCATTTCAGGGGTTGCGCGCTTCCTCTCGGACGCGCGCAGCCGCCTCAGGAGCCGCTTCCGCCACGAGCCGCCGCGAGCGGCGCCTGCGTCGCTGATTTCATCGCCGCTACGAAGGCCTTGAGGTCGCCCGTCGTCCCGCCCTCGCCGACGATCCTGACGATCGCGGAGCCTGAGATCACGCCCGCAGCGCCCGCTGCAAGCGCGGCGCGGACATGCTCGGGGCGCGAGATGCCGAAGCCCAAGACGGGGGGCGGTGCGCCGTACTCCTGGAGCCGGCCGAGCAGCTCGCCATGGTTGAGCTGCATCTCGGTCTCGGTGCCGGTGACGCCTGCCCGGGCGACGCAATAGGTATAGCCCCGGCCGAGCTCCGCCACCCGCTTCAACGTCGCGGGCGGGGTATTCGGCGCCGCGATCAGGACCGGGTCGATATCATGAGCCCGCGCCGCGCGGACGAACGGCTCCGCCTCCAGCACCGGCGCGTCGGCGACGAGCACGCTGTCGACGCCCGCCTCGGCGCAGGCGCGGTAGAAGGCGTTGCGGCCGCGCGCGAGCACGAGATTGGCATAAGTGAGCACGCCCACCGGCACGTCGGGATGGCGGCTTCGGAATTGCTCCAGGATCTCGAAGCAGCGGGCGGGCGTCGCTCCGCCGGCAAGCGCCCGGTCGGCGGCCGCCTGGATGGTGGGGCCGTCGGCGATCGGATCGGAAAAGGGGATGCCGACCTCGATCATGTCGGCGCCGCCCTCGACCAGAGCGTCGAGGATCCCGCCGCTCGCCTCGAGGCTCGGATCGCCGAGCATCACGAAGCCGCCGAACGCACCCTGATTGCCTAGGCGGGCGAACATGTTCGCGTAGCGGCTCATGCCGACGGGCCGAGCAGTTCCTGGGCCTGCGCGACATCCTTGTCGCCGCGGCCCGACAGGTTGACGATCAGCAATGTTTCTTCCCGCGCCTCCTCCACCATCTTCAAGGCATGCGCCAGCGCATGCGCGGATTCGAAGGCGCACAATATGCCCTCGGAACGCGCCAGCAGCGCAAAGCCGGCAAGCGCTTCCTGATCGGTGCAGCCGACATATTCAGCTCGGCCGCTATCCTTCAAATAGGCATGCTCCGGCCCCACCGCGGGATAATCGAGCCCGGCCGAAACCGACCAGCTGTCGGCGATCTGCCCGTCCTCGTCCTGGAGGACATAGGTCTCGGCGCCGTGAAGCACGCCGGGACGGCCGCGAAGCAGGGTGGCGCCATGTTCGACGCCGTCGAGCCCGCGCCCGGCCGCCTCGACGCCGATCAGGCGGACGCTCTCGTCGCCGACGAAATCGTGGAACGCGCCCATCGCGTTGGAGCCGCCGCCGACGCAGGCGATCACCGCGTCCGGCAGCCTTTTCTCCTCTTCCAGGATCTGCGCCCGCGTCTCCTTGCCGATAATGCGCTGGAACTCGCGCACCATCAGCGGGAAGGGGTGAGGGCCCGCCACGGTGCCGAGCAGATAGTGGGTGTCGGCAAAGCTCGCCGTCCAATCGCGCAGCGCCTCGTTGACCGCGTCCTTCAAGGTCCGGCCGCCGCTCTCCACCGGGATCACCTCGGCGCCCATCAAGCGCATGCGGAAGACGTTGAGTGCCTGCCGCTCGACATCGTGCGCGCCCATGTAGATGCGCGTCTCCAGCCCGAACAGCGCACCCGCCAGCGCGGTCGCAACGCCATGCTGGCCGGCTCCCGTTTCGGCGATGATCCGCCGCTTGCCCATCTTCTTGGCGAGCAGGCCTTGCCCCAGCACCTGGTTGGTCTTGTGAGCCCCGCCGTGAAGCAGGTCCTCCCGCTTCAAGTAAACGCGCGCGCGATCGTTGCCGAGATTGCGGCAGCGGGTGAGGGGGGTCGGCCGCCCGGCATATTTGGTGAGCAGCCCGGTAAGCTCGGCCTGGAAGGCCTCGTCCTCCATCGCTGCGAGAAAGGCGCTTTCGAGCTCCTCGAGCGCGGGCACCAGGATTTCGGGCACATAGGCGCCGCCATATGCTCCGAAGCGCCCGTCCATCAGCATGACGCGTGCTCCCCCCGTGCCGGCACACGCAAGGCGTCGAAGAATGCGTGGAGCTTGCCGGCATCCTTGCGCCCGGGGGACATCTCCACGCCCGAGCTGACGTCGAGTGCATAGGCGCCCACGGCGGCGGCGGCGCGTGCGTTGGCGGGCTTCAGCCCTCCGGCAAGGATACCGCCGCTAAGCTCGTCACGGCCTTCGATCCGCGACCAATCGAACGCCGTCCCGGTGCCGCCGGATCGGCCGCCGACCGACGTGTCGAACAGGGTGCGATCGGCGCCCATGCGAGGTTCAGGCACGTCGCCGTCGACCGCGCTCGCCGCCCAGATCTCGCAACTTTCCGGCAGCATTGTCCTCAACGCCTTGATATAGGAGGCGTCCTCCTGCCCGTGCAGCTGAACCACGCTGAAGCCGAGCCGGTGAGCGATCTGCGCCACTTGCTCCACCTTCTCGTTGCGGAACACGCCGACCAGCGGGATTCCTCGTTCCTTGCCCTCCTTGGCCATCTCGTCCGCCTGACGCCCGTTCACCGCGCGCGGCGTGTTCGGCACCATCACAAGGCCCGCATAGGAAGCGCCGAGCTCGGCCGCCAGCTTAAGATCGTGCGGATCGGTGAGCCCGCACACCTTCACCCGCCCGAAGGCGAGCTCCCGCGCCGCCTGAGCGGGGTTTGGGGCGCGCATCAGCGACGATCCGACAAGAAAAGCATCGGCATGGGGGCTGAGCCGCTCGACATCGGCGCGATCGCGGATGCCGGATTCGGCAACGAGCACACGATCCTTCGGCACCAGCGGCGAAAGCCGTTCGGTGGTGGCAAGATCCACCTTCAGCGTCCGAAGGTCGCGATTGTTGATGCCGACGATCTGCGCGCCGAGCCCGAGCGCCCGCCGCACCTCGCCCTCGTCATGCGTCTCGACCAGCACGTCCATGCCGAGCCGCCGCGCCTCGGCCATCACCGCCGCCGCCTGGCTGTCGTCCAGCACCGAAAGCATCACCAGCACGGCGTCGGCGCCGTGGATCCGCGCCTCGGGGACCTGGCGCGGATCGACCACGAAATCCTTGGCCAGGATCGGCCCGGTAAACTCGGCCCGCACAGCGGCGAGATCCTGGTAGGAGCCGCCGAAATAGGGGCCGTCGACGAGCACGCTGATCGCGTCGGCGGCGCCGCGATAGGCGCGCGCAATAGCGGCGGGATCGGCCGAAGCGCGAAGCTGGCCCTCGCTCGGCGATATGCGCTTCACTTCCATGATGAAGCGGGCGCGGGGCTGGGCGAGCGCGGCCTTCAGGCTGAGCCGTGTCGGCGCCGCACGCCCGCGCAGGGTCTCGATTCCGATCCCCTCGAGCCGAGCGGCGACATCCTCCCGCTTGCGGGCGACGATCTCGCCCAGAACGCCTTCGATCTCAATCATTCGTCGCCTCGACCAGCGCCTTCAGCCGCGAATGGGCGGCACCCGACGCGATCACGTCCTTGGCCTCACCGACCGCTTGCGCAAGGCTGGGTGCCAGCCCCGCCGTCAGCAGCAGGGCGCCCGCGTTCAGCGCCACCACATCCACTTCGTCCGGCCGGCCGCGACCCATCAGCAGCGCCCGCAGCCGCTCCGCATTTTCCTCGGGGCCGCCGCCCTTCAGGCTTTCAAGCGGCCTCCGCGTGAGGCCAGCATCTTCGGGCGAGATGGTCAGCGCCTCGAAGCTGCCCTCCGAGACGCGGACCGCCTGGGTTTCGCCGTGGAGCGCCATCTCGTCGATGCCGGAGCCGTGCACGACCAGAGCGTTGCGAACGCCCAAGGAGGAGAGCGTCCTCGCCACCGGCTCGATCAGCCGGGCCTCGGAAACGCCGAGCAGCTGCACCTGCGGCTCGGCCGGATTGAGGCAAGGCCCGAGCAGGTTCATGATCGTGCGCACCTTCAAGGCGCGGCGAACGGGGCCGGCGTGGCGAAGGCCGGGGTGGTAAAGCGGCGCCAGCAGAAAGCAGACTCCGGCCTCGTCGAGCGCCCGGCGCGAGACCTCCGCCGGCACGTCGAGCTTGACTCCAAGCTGTTCGAGGACGTCGGCCGATCCGCAGGGCGAGGTCACTGAGCGGTTGCCGTGCTTTGCCACGGGAAGCCCAGCCGCCGCCGCGACAAAGGCGACCGCGGTCGAGACGTTGATCAG
>JALYGI010000367.1 GCA_030777185.1 Pseudomonadota bacterium | reverse complement strand
GCCGACACCTGCGGCCGAAGGCCGGAGCGTACAAGCGACGCCTGCTCATCCAGGCTGCGAAGCTGGGCGCGCTGCGCCGTGATGGTGGGATTGCTATTATATGTCTGGACGAGCGCATCACGCAGCGTTTCCGCCCCCGCCGCGCCTCCCACAAGCAGCGCACCGATGGCGGCTGCAGCCAATATCCCACCCCGCATCAACCTACCCGCCTCTCTTAGAAATTGAACGTCTTGGGCTTGAGGAAGCCCGGAAGAATCGTCGACGCCGAATCCGCCATCGGCGCGATCCCGAAGGCATCCCCCGCGCGCCGCCCGACGGCGATCCGGGTTACCCCCCGATCGAGCAAGGCGGCGGCGAGCCTGCCGCCGTCGACGAGCTGATCGATGATCGCCTGCGGCACGAACTCGACTGCGCCGTCAATCAGGATCAGGTCGTAGGGCGCGCCCTCCCGATAGCCCGCCGTGAGCGGCCCTTCCACCAGCTTCACCTTGGAGCCGGACAGCGCCCCGCGCGCCGCCTCGATCAGCCTTTTGTCCTCCTCGACGGCGACCACGGAGCCGACCATCCGCTCAAGAACGGCGGCGGCATAGCCGGTGGCCGCGCCGATCACCAACGCACGCTCTCCCTCCTGGGGGCTCACCTCGTTGAGCATGCGCCCGAGCGACATCGGCGAATTGAGCTCGCGCCCGTCCACGAGCGGTACCAGGATGTCGGCATAAGCCGCCGGCGCACGGCCCTCGGGCACGAACCGCTCGCGCGGCACGGCCCCGATCGCGGCCAGAACGCGTGGGTCGTTGACCCCCGTGGTTCGGAGCGTGCTCGCCACCATCGCGCGGCGCATCTGCTCGTAATTATGTTCGGTCATTCCAAGCCCTGTTTGGCACAGCTGTCTTATCTGCGCAACACACCAATTTTCTCTTTGCCTTCTATCGCCTGGGTGCGGGCCCGCCAAGCGGATAGTCCCGAACACCGACAGCGGAAGGCGCCGTTCCCCGACACCAGTTTGCAGCAAAAGCTGTGCCAGGGCTGGCGGCCTCCGCGGCGGTCGGCCGACCCCGCCAGCATCTGTCCGAATCCGGACACCAGCGTGCGCAAGCGGACATTCCCAAGCTCCGTTCACTTGCCGAAACGGGTCAGTCGCGCTCCAACCGAAAGAAGGAAGGGAGCCCAGCGAAGCAGGCGCATCAACGACCGCCTCGTGCTTCCGTTCTCCGCTGCGCGTCGAAGCTTGGAGGCCACGGCGAGCGGGCGACGGGCACGGGCGGCGAAGCCGGCCTGGAAAGCCTCGGCTCCGCGGGGCCCGTGTCGGACCAGCGCAGCGGCAGCCTCCATGCCGCTGGCGAGGGCGATCGCAATGCCATCCCCGGCCAGTGAGGCGATCACCGCGCCCTGATCGCCGAGCCGGAACAAACCCGGCGCAGTGCCCCTCGCGCGCCAGCCATAGGGGATCCCAGCGACTGCCTGCCACTCGCCGGCCTCGGCATTGTGCATGCGCTCCCCAAGAACCGGCAATTCCTTCGAAAGCTGCTCGATCAGCTCTCCGATCCCCCCGGCCTGGCTGATCCGGTTGCGGGCGGCCGAGACGCATAGATTGGCGCTGCCATCCTCCTGCAGCAGAAGCCCGGCATAGCCGCCGTCGAAAAGATGGAGCTCGATGACGCCTTCGAGGGCCTGTTGCAGCGCAACAGAAGGTGCCAGAGCAGTCCGGAATCCAACCACTGGATCCATGGCGGCCGCCTCCCGCGGACGAGCGAGGCCGCGCAATTCGTGCTTGCCCGTCGCCAGGAGCAGGGCCTCAGCCTCGATTGTCTCGCCCGTATCGAGGCGGACGCGACGCGCTCCGTCCGCGGCCCTGGCGGCAACGCCCCGCCTGACGAGAGCACCCGCCCGGGCGGCTGCGCCCATCAACGCCTCGTCGAGTGTGCGCCGCGAAAGACCGGCGGCGCGATGGGGGAGCCTGGCTTCGACGAGCCGCCCGGCACCGATCAGCCGGACCCGCCCAACCGGGCGGGCGCCAAGGGCCCAGGCATCGATGCCGAGCCGGTCCAGCGCCCCCAGCGCGTCCCAGCCGAGAAAGCCGCCGCAGACCACGTCGCGCGGCCCGCTCGTTCTTTCGATCAGCTCGGCGGCAAGCCCGGCCCGGCCGAGCATGATCGCCGCAGCCGAGCCCGCCGGTCCGCCGCCGACGATCAGCGCAGCCGTTCGACGCACAGCCGAAAGGGGAAGCGGCGGACCACCCTTGCCGCACCGGGCTCGATCCCCGCCTGCATGAGGATCGCGCGCCATTCCGCGGGCCGGAAGGATCGGGCGATCGACAGCTGCCCGTCCTCCCGGACGATCCGGTGCCAGCCCATCAGCCGGCAGAGCAACGGATATCCGCAATAAGCAAAAAGATGGCGGTGGAGATCGTTGACGAGCCAGCCCCTCCGGGCCTCCGCCTCCATATAGGCAAGGAAGTCGCCGAGCTGCCCGTCCGTCATATGGTGGGCGACAAGGTTGCTGACGACAAAGTCGAATCCGCCGGGAAGCGAGCGATAGTCGCCGGTCCGATAATCGATCCGCAGTTCGGCAGGCGTCGCTGCCTCCGCGACTGCCGCGCTCCTCGGGTTGAGGTCCACGCCGACGAGCTCGGCCGAAAGCCCTCGCCGCCTCGCCCAGCGCGCGACCGCGCGCAGCATGTCGCCCTGCCCGA
Source organism: Pseudomonadota bacterium (assembly GCA_030777185.1). Taxonomy (GTDB): domain Bacteria; phylum Pseudomonadota; class Alphaproteobacteria; order Sphingomonadales; family Sphingomonadaceae; genus Allosphingosinicella. Next base: position 234 of record JALYGI010000367.1, on the reverse strand, counting down.
AGCCGACGTCGAGCAGCCGGAAATGTCGAAGATCGCCGATCCCCCGTTCAAGAAAGCCGAGCGTCGGCCGCCTCGCCAGGGTCCAGCTGTTCACCCGCTCGAGATCATTGAGGATCCTGGCGTAAACGGCGGGATCAAGCGCGAGGGAATCCATCTGCTCTTCCTCGCGCGAGCGCGTTCTGAGGCTCCTCATGGCGCCCGTTCGAAGCGGAAGCCTTCCGCCGCCAGCCCCGG
>JALYGI010000366.1 GCA_030777185.1 Pseudomonadota bacterium | reverse complement strand
TCCCTATATCGTCGGAGTGGGCTTAGGGCCCTCTCCCGGCACTGGAGTTTAAGATCATGGCCCGCAGCCATCCGCTCGACCGTTACCGCAATATCGGCATCATGGCGCATATCGATGCCGGCAAGACGACGACAACCGAGCGCATCCTTTATTATACCGGCAAGTCCTACAAGATCGGCGAAGTTCACGAAGGCACCGCCACCATGGACTGGATGGAGCAGGAGCAAGAGCGCGGGATCACGATCACCAGCGCGGCGACCACCTGCTTCTGGAACGATCACCGGATCAACATCATCGACACTCCGGGCCACGTCGACTTCACCATTGAAGTCGAGCGTTCGCTGCGCGTCCTTGACGGTGCCGTCGCCTGCTTCGATGGCGTTGCCGGCGTTGAGCCGCAGTCCGAGACCGTCTGGCGGCAGGCCGAGAAGTACAAGGTCCCGCGGATGTGCTTCGTCAACAAGCTCGACCGCACCGGCGCCAACTTCGACATGTGCGTCGGCATGATCCGCGACCGCCTCGGCGCTCGCGCGGCCGTCCTGTATCTGCCGATCGGCATCGAGAGCGGCTTCAAGGGCCTTGTCGACCTTGTCGAGAACCGCGCCATCATCTGGCTCGAGGAGTCGCTCGGCGCCAAGTTCGAATACCAGGACATCCCCGAAGATCTCGCCGACGCCGCTGCCGCAGCCCGCATGGAGCTCATTGAGATGGCCGTCGAGCAGGACGACGAGATCATGGAAGCCTATCTCGGCGGGGAGGAGCCCGATACGGCGACGCTGAAGAAGCTGATCCGGAAGGGCACGCTGAACTTCTCGTTCGTACCGGTGCTGTGCGGCTCTGCGTTCAAGAACAAGGGCGTCCAGCCGCTGCTCGACGCGGTCGTTGACTATCTGCCGAGCCCGCTCGACATTCCGCCGGTGGAGGGCCTCAAGCTCGACGGCGAGACCACCGACACGCGTCCGCCGGCTGACGATGCGCCTTTTTCGGCGCTTGCGTTCAAGATCATGAACGATCCGTTCGTGGGCACGCTCACCTTCGCTCGTATCTATTCGGGCAAGCTCGAAACCGCCTCGCAGGTTCTGAACTCCGTCAAGGATAAGAAGGAAAAGGTCGGCCGCATGCTGCTCATGCATGCCAACGACCGCGAGGACATCCAGGTGGCCTATGCCGGTGACATCGTCGCTCTGGCGGGCCTTAAGGACACCACGACGGGTGATACGCTCTGCGCAGCCAACGCGCCGATCATCCTTGAGCGGATGGAATTCCCAGAGCCGGTGATCGAGGTCGCGGTGGAGCCGAAGACCAAGGCCGATCAGGAGAAGATGGGCGTCGCATTGAACCGCCTCGCCCGTGAGGACCCGTCCTTCCGCGTGTCTACCGACAATGAGAGTGGCCAGACGATCATTAAGGGGATGGGCGAGCTCCACCTCGAGATCCTGGTCGATCGCATGAAGCGCGAATTCAAGGTCGAGGCGAATGTGGGTGCGCCGCAGGTGGCGTATCGCGAGAGCTTGGCCAAGAAGGTCGATGTCGATTACACGCACAAGAAGCAGTCGGGCGGCTCCGGCCAGTTCGGCCGCATCAAGTTCACGGTGGAGCCCGGCGAGCGCGGCCAGGGCGTGATCTTCGTCGACGAGGTCAAGGGCGGCAATATTCCAAAGGAATATATCCCTTCGGTCGAGAAGGGCATCCGCGAGATCGCCGCCACCGGATCGCTGATCGGCTTCCCGATCATCGACTTCACGGCGACGCTCTACGATGGCGCTTACCACGACGTCGACTCCTCGGCCCTCGCCTTCGAGATCACCGGCCGCGGCGGCATGCGCGAAGCGGCCCAGAAGGCCGGAATCAAGCTCCTGGAGCCGATCATGCGGGTCGAGGTCGTCACTCCCGAGGATTATCTCGGCGACGTGATCGGCGACTTGAACAGCCGTCGCGGGCAGATCCAGGGGACCGACAGCCGCGGCAATGCACAGGTCGTCGAAGCGATGGTGCCGCTTGCCAATATGTTCGGCTACGTTAATGAGCTGCGATCCTTCACGCAGGGCCGCGCTCAATACAGCATGCATTTCTCGCATTATGAGGAAGTGCCGGCGAACGTGGCCGAAGAGGTCAAGGCGAAGCTCGCATAACTGTGTGAAACACTGATTTGATCAAAGAGACGAAGGACAATCATAATGGCGAAAGCTAAGTTTGAGCGGACGAAGCCGCACTGCAACATCGGTACCATCGGTCACGTCGACCACGGCAAGACGTCGCTGACGGCAGCGATCACCAAGGTGCTGGCCGAAACCGGCGGTGCGACCTACGTCGATTATGCCAACATCGACAAGGCTCCCGAAGAGCGCGAGCGCGGCATCACGATTTCGACGGCCCACGTCGAATATGAGACCCAGGCCCGCCACTATGCGCACGTCGATTGCCCGGGCCACGCCGACTATGTGAAGAACATGATCACGGGCGCCGCGCAGATGGACGGCGGCATCCTGGTGGTGTCGGCCGCCGACGGCCCGATGCCGCAGACCCGCGAGCACATTCTGCTTGCCCGTCAGGTCGGTGTTCCGGCGCTGGTCGTGTTCATGAACAAGGTCGACCAGGTCGACGACGAGGAGCTCCTCGAGCTCGTCGAGCTCGAGATCCGCGAGCTTCTTTCGTCCTACGACTTCCCCGGCGACGACATTCCGATCATCAAGGGCTCGGCCCTTGCCGCTCTGGAAGACAGCGATCGCAAGATCGGCCACGACGCGATCCTCGAGCTGATGGCGGCTGTCGACAGCTACA
>JALYGI010000365.1 GCA_030777185.1 Pseudomonadota bacterium | reverse complement strand
ACACGGCGGTCGCGCTCGCGAACGACACGGAGCCGGACCTGGTGCTGGCCGACATCCAGCTCGCGGACGGCTCGTCGGGCGTCGAGGCGGTCGAGGACATCCTCGAGAAGATGGAGGTGCCGGTCATCTTCGTCACCGCCTTCCCCGAGCGGCTGCTCACCGGCGAGCGGCCGGAGCCTACCTTCCTCATCACCAAGCCGTTCCAACGATCCACCGTCAAAGCCGCGATTGCGCAGGCCCTGTTCTTCGACACGACGACGGTTCCCGCCTGAACGCGGCAAGGGAACCGCCGCCACCGAGCGGGCGTTGCTCCGGTAGGTTTCGAAACGAAATAGGATCGGCTGCACTTTATGGATGACAACGGGCATATCGGGAAAACCGAAGCGCGCGCGGGGACGACCCCGCACATGACGCGCTACATCCTCCCCATTTCGACGGGCCTGGTCGTCATCATCTTCGCCATTCTCTTGTTTGTCTGGCGCTAAGCGCTTACATCGCCGTAACAAAATTCGCGGGCATCCCGCGTTGAGGCTTTGGCACGGCCTTTCATGTGAAGCTTTTCGGGGGTTTGATGGCGGGCGAGCAGCCAGCAGTCGTTGAAGATGAGGTCGGCCGCGACGCGCCGGTCCCTCTTTCGGACAAGGAATTCAAGGAACAGCTGGCCCAGGTGATCCCCCACCTGCGGGCATTCGGCCGCTCGCTTTCCGGCAGCCGCGATCTGGCCGACGATCTTGTCCAGGAGACGCTCCTCAAGGCCTGGGCGGCGCGTAAGCGCTTTCAGGCGGGCACCAACATGCGCGCCTGGACCTTCATCATCTTGCGCAACCTGTTCCTGAGCCAGATGCGCCGCGCGCGTTTCAAGGGCGAATGGGACGAGATCACTGCATCGAAGCTTCTCGCTGCGCCCGCGAGTCAGGATCGCCACGTCGAGCTTGGCGACATGCAGCGCGCGCTGATGCACCTGCCGCAGCCGCAGCGCGAGGCGCTGATCCTCGTCGGGGCGGGCGGCTTTGCTTATGAAGAAGCAGCCGAGATTTGCGGATGCGCGGTCGGAACGATCAAGAGCCGCGTCGCGCGCGGCCGCGTCGCCCTTGAGGCGCTGCTCACCGAGGGCAAGCTGCCTTCGCGCCGTGACCATGAGACGGACGCCAGCAAGTCGGCATTGCAGTCGATCATGAGTGAGGTGGACGATCTCAGCCGGGATCGCGACCCCGGCGGCACCGCCTGATCAGTCGAGCCTGGCGAGCAGATCGTCAAACATCTTGAGGCAGCGCATCTCGCCGTCGACCGAGAAAGCTTCGCGCAACGCGCTGCCTACGCCGGCGTGAACGGTGGGCGGGGCCACCTTCACGAACCGCCTTGAGGAAGCATGGACCATGGCTTCTCTTCTCGGATTGAGCATATTCACGCAGGCTAGAACGTCCGGAAACGCGGTGGGTTGCAACTGTTGCGCACCTCAAACGGAACTGATCTGTTTTGTGGCATGACAGAGACATATAGTGACCAAAATGTTAACGCCGCCTTGGAGCGCGCGGAAAAACACTCGCCTTTTCTAAGAGTTGCGCTTGCAGCGCATCCGGAGATCGCGGCGGCATTACGTTCCGGCCGCATCGGCGACGCCATCCGGATGGCAAGGAATAAGGCTGCCGATGTACCGGAATTGAGCACTGCTCTTCGGCAAGAACGAAGCGCGCTCGCACTCGCTTTGGCCATCGGTGATCTAGCCGGGCTATTGCCCCTCGAGCCGCTGGTTCGGGAACTTTCCGACTTTGCCGACGATGCCATCGAGCGGGCGCTTTACGCGGCGATCCGCACCCGGACTCCGGAAGCGGAGCCGAAGGGGTTTGCCGTCATCGCGCTCGGAAAACATGGCAGCCGCGAGCTCAATTACTCCTCCGATGTCGATCTGCTTTTCCTGTTCGATCCTGCGACGCTCCCGCTGAAGCCGCGGGAGGAGCCGCAGCAAGCCGCGGTGCGGATTGGGCAGCGGCTCGTCGAGCTCATTCAGAAGCGGGACGCGGACGGCTACGTGTTTCGCGTCGACCTTCGCCTTCGTCCATCGCCGGAGGTCACGCCGATCGCGCTGTCCGTTGAAGCTGCCATCTCCTACTATGAATCGAGCGCGCTTCCGTGGGAACGCGCCGCCTTCATCCGGGCACGGACGGTGGCGGGCGACCGGGCGCTCGGAAGCTATTTTCTCGAGGCGATCCACCCATTCGTGTGGCGCCGCTCGCTCGATTTCGGCGCGATCGGGGAGCTACAGTCGATCACCCGCCGCATCCGCGATCATTATGCTCAAGGCCAGTCTTTCGGCCCCGGCTTCGATTTGAAGCGGGGGCGGGGCGGAATCCGCGAAATCGAATTTTTTGCACAGATGCATCAGCTCATCCATGGCGGCCGGGAGCCGCGCCTGCGCGCGCCGGCCACGCTCGATGCGCTCGCCGCACTCGCCGCGGATGGGCGCATCGCTGAGGAGGATGCGACATTTTTGGGCTCTGCTTACCGGCTCTTGCGCACGATCGAGCACCGGCTCCAGATGGTGGAGGACAAGCAGACCCACAGCCTCCCGGCGGACAGCGCGGCCCTCGCCAATGTGGCGCAGCTTCACGGCCTCCCGGACGGCCGCGCCTTGCTCGAGCTCCTTGAGCCGGCGGTGGGCCGGGTCGCCGGCATCTATGGCGGCCTTGCCCAGGACGAGGGGGGACGGCTCCCCCACGATGCGGACGCGCTCGAACGCCGCCTTCGAAGTGCCGGCTTCGAGGACCCAGGCGCGGGGCGCCAGCGGATCGAGGGCTGGCGCACCGGCCATGCCCGCTCGCTCCGCACCGCGCCCGCGCGTGAGGCGTTCGAGGCGATGCTGCCTGCGCTGATCGACGCCTTTGGCGCTTCCCCAGACAGCATGCGGGCGATGAACCGCTTCGACGATGTTGTCGCCAAGCTTCCAAGCGGCGTGAATTTCTATCGCCTGCTGGAGGCGCGGCCGGCCCTCACACAGCTGCTCGCCACGATCCTCAGCCATGCGCCGGCCCTGGCCGAACAGCTTGGCCGCCGCCCCGAGCTTCTCGACGGCCTCATCGATGCAAGCGCGCTCGCGCCCGCTCCCTCGGTCGAAGAGCTGATCGGAGGCTTCGCCCGGTCGGAACGCTCTGACGAGGATTATCAGCTGGTGCTCGATCGCGTCCGCCGCCGCGTCAACGAGCGACGGTTCGCGCTTGGGGTTCAGCTGGTCGTGGCGCACAGCGATCCGCTGGAGATCGCCGCCGGCTATGCCCGGGTTGCGGAAGCGGCTGTGAACGTGCTTGCGGGCGCCGCGGTCGCGGAGTTCGAAAAGGTGCATGGGCGTGTGCCCGGCTCGGAGCTCCTGATCCTGGGGCTCGGCCGCCTCGGCGGAGGGGCACTGACCTACGCCTCCGATCTTGATCTCATCTATCTCTTCACTGGCACTCATGAAGGGCAATCGGACGGGCCCAGGCCGCTCCGTGCCACCGATTATTTCAACCGCCTGGCGCCGCGGGTGACTGCCGCTCTCAGCGTTCCGACCGCGGCCGGGCCCCTTTACCACGTCGACACTCGCCTGCGGCCGTCAGGCAAGGACGGCCTCCTCGCCATCTCGCTGCCGAGCTTCGCCGACTATCAGCGCGACCGCGCCTGGACGTGGGAGCATATGGCGCTCACGCGGGCGCGTCCCGTCTTCGGATCGGAACAGGGCCGCGCCTCCCTCAGCCGCATCGTTGAGGCCACGCTCCTCATGCCCCGCGATCCGGGGAAGCTGATTGCCGATGCATTGAAGATGCGGAGCGACATGGCCGCGCACAAGCCGGCCAAAGGCCCGTTTGACATCAAGCTCGGAGACGGAGGACTCGTGGATCTGGAATTCGCGGTTCATGCGCTCCAGCTCCGCCACCACGTCGCGCTTCACCCGCATCTCGAGCGCGCAATCGAGGCTCTGGTGAGGGAGGATCTCGTCCCCGAGGACATCGTGGATTCGCATCGCCTCCTCACGCGCATGCTGGTGACGCTCCGCCTCGTCTCGCCAAGCTCGGCCGAGCCCCCTCCGGCCTCGCGGCCGCTCGTTGCGAAGGCCTGCGGCATGGAAGATTGGAACAGCCTGCTTGCAGCGCACGATTCGGCGCGGCACAGGATCCTCACACTTTGGCGAGACGTTGCCGCCCACCGTGGAGACTGAACGATGCTGAGCGAAGGCGATCCCGCACCGGATGTGACGCTGGAGGGGATGGACGGGCAGCCGATCAGCCTCGCCGATTATCGCGGGCAGAAGCTCGTCCTTTATTTCTATCCCAAGGACGACACGTCCGGCTGCACGCGCGAGGCGCAGGACTTTACCGCCCTGGCCGGCGAGTTCGAGAATGCAGGGGCATGGGTCCTCGGCGTCTCTAAGGACGATGCCAAGAAGCACCGCAAGTTCACGGACAAATATGAGCTCAAGATTCCGCTCGCGACCGACCGCGACGGCTCCGTTTGCGAGGCTTTCGGCACCTGGGTCCAGAAGAGCATGTACGGCCGCAAATATATGGGGATCGACCGCGCCACCTTCCTGATCGACGGCGACGGCGTCGTCCAGCGCATCTGGCGCGGCGTCAAGGTGCCGGGACATGCCGAGGAGGTTCTGACCGCCGCCCGCGATCTCAAAAGCCGCGGGAGCTAGGAACTCAGATCCAGGATCGCACCTCTTCCTGCCCCCTCCCAGGGGGTCAGAGACGCCTGATGTTCGTCGGCCGGTCGCGCTTGGGATGAACCAACGGGGAGACTTCGCTTCTTTCGTCCGCGTCGAGATAATTCGGCCGCAGGACCTTGACGTTGCTTGTGGGGCTACGGGTCGGGGCCAGCCTCGCCATGTCGAATTCCTCGTCGAAGCGGAGGCCGAGCCGGCCCGCCTGCGACCAGCGGACTTCGCCGCGGAGCAGACCGCAGCCGGCAAGATCGAGCTCGACATGCGCGCCCGGTGCCAGGCCGCGTTCGCTTTCCAGGAGAGCGCCGCCCGAGGAGATATTGCGCAGGCGGACGGGAAAGACCTGTCCCTCCCAATTGAGGCTGGCAAGACGAATAAGGCCGTGGCGAACGGCCCGCGCCTCCGTGGTCGGTTCCGTCGACTTCGCCTTGGATGCGATCTGTCGCGCCTGCTCCGCGTCCATCGGCCGGCCGAAGATATAGCCCTGGATTTGGGAGCAGCCTAACTGCCGGATCAGCGCCAGCTCGTCCGCCGTTTCCGCGCCTTCTGCGGTCGTTTCCATGCCGAGCCCCTCGGCCATGGCGACGATCGCCCGCACGATCGCGGCGTTGCGGCTTCCTTCTTCGGCAGCGCCGCGGACAAAGGACTGGTCGATCTTGATCTTGTCGAACGGAGCCTTCCTCAAATAGCCCAATGAGGAATAACCGGTTCCGAAATCGTCGAGCACGAGGCGCACGCCGAGGGCCTTCAATTTCGCGAACGTCTCGTCGGTGGCGGGGCTGTCCTCGAGGAAGACGCTTTCGGTAATTTCCAGCTCCAGCCGGCCGGGATCCAGATGTGCCGATGCGAGCGCATTCATAAGCACGCCCGGCAGCCCTGCATTGGTAAATTGCAGCGGTGAAAGGTTGACCGCGATGCTGACATGGTCGGGCCATTTGGCCGCTTCCGCACAGGCGGTGCGGAGCACCCAGGCGCCGATCCCAGCGATAAGGCCGCACTCTTCTGCAAGCGGCACGAAATCTTCCGGCATGATCCGGCCGCGCGTCGGATGCTCCCAGCGCAGCAGCGCCTCGAAGCCGACCACGTCTTCCGTGACCGAATTCACCTGCGGCTGGAACAGCAGCTTCAGCTCCTCACGCGTGATCGCGTTACGAAGATCATTCTCCAGGATCTGCCGGTCCTTGGCGTCCGAATGCATTTCGGGCGCGAAGAAGCAGTGGGTGCCGCGTCCGGCCGCCTTGGCGGCGTAGAGGGCAAGGTCCGCATCGCGGATGAGCGCGTCGGCGCAGGCGCCGCGCGGCGATGCTATGGCGATCCCCACCGATGCGCCGATCGTCACATTATGGCCGTCGATCATGTATGGCTTGGAGACCTGATGGATCAGGCAATTGGCAAGGGTGCCGAGCCGGCCTTCGTCGTCAAGACCCGGCAGCACTGCCTTGAATTCGTCGCCTCCCAGCCTGCCGACCTGGCCTTGCTCCCCAATCACCCGGGTCAGCCGCTGCGCCACCTGGCGGAGCAGTTCGTCCCCAGCTGGGTGGCCGAGCGTGTCGTTGACGTTCTTGAAGCGGTCGAGATCGATCAGGAAAAGCGAGCAGCCGCGCCTGCGCTCGGCGGCATTCCGCAGCGCGTCCTCGAGCATCTGGCGCATCTGCACCCGGTTAGGAAGACCGGTCAGCGAGTCGAAGCGGGCAAGCCGGCTGATCTCAGCCTCCGAACGCCGCTGCTCGGTGAGGTCTGTGCCGATGCCGCGAAAGCCCAGGAAGCGACCGTAAGTATCGAAGTTCGGGCTCCCGGACAGCGACCACCAGATGTCCTTGTGAGTGTTGGCGCGGACCGTCACGTCGGAGAAGGGGAAGCGTGCCGAAAGGTGGAAGCCCAGGGTCGGCTCCGCGGTCTCGCCCCCTTCATTCTCTTCGACCCGGAGCAAGTCAGCAAACTGGCGGCCAAGCAGCGCCGATGCCGGCTTGTCGAAATCCTCGGCAAGCTGGTCCGACACGTAGGACAGGGCACCGTCGGCATTGGTTTCCCAAAACCAGCCTCTGCCGCTCTGTTCAAACTCCACGACGAAGCGCCTCGCCTTTTCGGCCTGCCATTCGGTTGCGAGCCGGCGGTTCGACGAAAGGACCGAGTCGCGAGCGCTGTAGAGGCTGAACAAGCTGAAGCAGGCGCCAAGCGCAGTCACGATCCCCAAGAACATCGGATTGGGATACAAAGCGGCGGTGGCGGCAATCGTCACCAGCGTATTTGCGGCAACTATCGACGGAATCGGCAGGAAGGCGGCGATGGGCAGCGCAAAGCCAGCGGAAAGCGCGACGCGAATGGCGGGCCCATTTTCCGGCGTGACGCAATCGAGCGCCGAGAATACGAGCAGGCTCCAAAGCGCCCCCGCCATCACGACGTAGAGCGCGGCGAGTCGGATGACCAGGTGCGGCTTCAGCTTCCTGGTCCGTTCGCGCCGGGTGGCGAACCAGAAAATGACGTCGAACAGCAGAACCCCGGTCAAGGGAAGGATAAGGCTGGGCAGATCCGAGGTTGCGGCGCCGCAGGCAAGCAGCGCGATACCGCAGGCGAGGTGAGCGACCATCAGGAAGAGCGCGCTGTGCGTCAGCGATCGCACCCGCTCGATGCCGATGCGTTCGTCATATTGGTCGCCTGCGGGAAGCAGGTCGACCAGCAGCAGATCGATAAGGCCCAGCGGCTCGACGGCATCGGGCCTGCCGCCCAAGCCCGCAAAGCGACCTTTCCTCATCTTCGTGCAATCCTCCAGCGCACGCGAATAGCGCGGCAAACTTAAGGTTTGGTCACCAGCTGTAGCCCCGCGCGTTGGGCGACCATGGATCAATCATCGGACAAGGCCGATCTGCCGCCCGCCTGGACCGAGGCAATCATCGACGCCCGTGCCGGCCGGCGGATCGTGGTGCTCGGCGCCACCGACATGGGCAAATCAACCTTTATCCGCGCCTTTCTCGCCAAATCCGGCCAAGCGGCCATGCTGATCGATCTCGATCCCGGCCAGAAGATGATCGGCCCGCCCGGCACGGTGGCGCTCGGCCGTCTTGAGCCGGCAATGGTGGAGCGC
>JALYGI010000364.1 GCA_030777185.1 Pseudomonadota bacterium | reverse complement strand
CCTCGGTGGAGTTCAAGGAATACGGCGTCAGCCTCGCCTTCACGCCCACCGTCCTTGAGGGCGGCCGCATTTCGATGCGGGTGCGGCCGGAGGTCTCGGAGCTCTCCTCCGCAGGCTCAATCAAGATCAACGGCTTCGAGATCCCCTCACTGATAACCCGCCGCGCGGAGACGACGGTGGAGCTCGGCTCCGGTCAGAGCTTCATGATCGGCGGCCTGCTTCGCAATTCGGCTTCGAACAATACGGATAAAGCGCCATGGCTTGGCGATTTGCCGATCCTGGGCGCCCTGTTCCGCTCCAACAGCTTCAAGCGTGACGAGACTGAGTTGGTGATCATCATCACTCCTTATCTCGTTAAACCCGTGAACGCCGGCCAGATCGCGCTGCCGACCGACGGCTTCCGTACCGCGAACGATCCGCAACGGATCCTGCTGGACAAGCAGCATGACAGCCGAAGCGGAGAGCAGCGTCCACGCCCGCTGGTGGCGCCACCACAGACCGTATCGCCGGGTATCGGTGCGCTCGGCAGTGCGAATGTTCCGCCGCCCGCAGCTCCGGCGCCTGCCAAGCAGGCTCAGCAGAGGGCGACACGGCCTTCGCAGACCGCCTCCGCGGCTCCGGGCTTCAGCTTCTAATGGTCGTTCGCGTTCGAAAGGAAAGCCTGATCATGGCACAGACGAAAACCGTTGCCGTCACCCTTGCCCTGGGCATTGCGCTGGCCGCGTCGGCGCCGGCTTTGGCTCAGGGGCGGCTCGGTCGCAACCCGACCGTCAACTCGGTGCATCAGCCGGTCGTCCAGCGGACGGATTATGTGATCGACCTCGCTGCCGGAAACGACGTTCCGGACTCGGAACTCTACCGCCTCGCCAATTGGTTCGACACGCTACAGCTCCGCTACGGTGACCGCATCTTCGTTGACGGCGGCTATGGCAGCGAACGCGCGCGGCAGCAGATTGCCGGGGTCGCGGCCGAATATGGGCTGCTCCTCAGCGAGGGAACGCCGGTAACGGCGGGTGGCGTACAGCCCGGCATGGTGCGCGTCGTGGTCAGCCGACAGGTCGCATCCGTTCCAGGATGCCCAAACTGGCAGGAAGCGGGCGACATCGGCATGCGGATCACCACCGGAACCAACTATGGCTGTGCGGTGAATTCGAACCTTGCCGCAATGATCGCCAATCCGGAGGATCTCGTCCTCGGCCAGGTCGGCGTGGGTAGCGGCGACGCTGCAACCGCCTCCAAGGCGATCAAGCAATATCGGACTATGCCGCCGACCGGGGCGCAGGGCCTGAAGGAAACCGTTACGAAGGGTAGCAAATAATGAATGCGCCGTTCAATCCCGCGCGCGGAGCCGCGTTGCGCGATCCGTTCGCAGCCTTCGTCTGCGACGAGGCCACCGCCGAGCTGCTGCGCCCGGTCGCGGTCGAGCATGGCTGGGCGCCAGAAAAGGTCAACAAAGGCGGGCTTCGCAACGCGGTGCAATCGCTCTCCGTATCGGCGAGCCCGAACATCCTGTTCGTGGATCTATCCGAATCGGGCGACCCGCTGAACGACATCAACGCCCTGGCCGAGGTCTGCGAGCCCGGAACGGTCGTCATTGCGGCAGGCCAGGTCAACGATGTGCGCCTCTACCGCGATCTGGTTGCGAGCGGCATCCAGGATTATCTGCTTAAGCCTTTTTCCGCGGAACAGCTGCGCGACGCATTCGCCAACGCCCAGCTGACCATTTCCGGACCGCGCGTCAACGAACCCTCCGCCGATCGGCCGCACGTGCTTGCCACGGTGATCGGCGTCCGTGGCGGCGTGGGGGCATCGACGATCGCCACATCGGTCGCTTGGCTGATGGGTGACAAGGCCGGCCGTTCGACCGCGCTCCTGGATCTCGACGTGCATTTCGGAACTGGAGCGCTCGGGCTCGACCTGGAGCCCGGCCGCGGGCTTACCGACGCGATCGAGAATCCGAGCCGGATCGACGGACTTTTCATCGAGCGCGCAATGGTGCGGGCCAACGAGAAGCTTTGCGTTCTTTCGGCCGAGGCTCCGATCAACCAGCCGATGCTCACCGATGGGTCGGCCTATTTCCAGCTGCAGGAGGAGATGCGCGCCGCGTTCGAAACGACCGTGCTCGATCTGCCTCGCTCGATGCTGGTTCAGCATCCGCACCTCGTCCATGATGCGAATGTCTGCATCATCGTCGTGGAGCTGACGCTTGCGGCCACGCGCGACGCCATCCGCATCCTGTCGTGGCTCAAGGCAAATGCCCCGCAATCGAAGGTGATCGTCGTCGCCAACCGCGTGACGAGCGGCGTCCAGGAGATCAGCCGGAAAGACTTCGAGAAGTCGATCGAACGGCAGATCGACGTGACCATCCCGTTCGACCCAAAGGCAGCCGCGCAAGCCGCCAAGCTGGGCCAGCCGATCGCCAAAGCGGGAAAGAACGTAAAGATCACTCAGCCGCTGACGCAGATCGTGACGATGACGGTCGCAGCTGTCGACGGCAGCGAGGACAGCAGCAGTTCGGGTGCGGCGCCGGGCGGATCGCTGCTCGCCAAGTTCGGGAACCTGAAGGCGCTGATGGCCAAGAAGCCGAAGTCCGACAAGGCAACGGCCTAAGCTTTGGGCCACCGTGCCGTGCGGCTGGGATGACATTGAGGGGCTGGGTTGCTGATGTTTGAAATGATCATGCTCATTGCTGGGATGCTCGGCGTGCTTGGGCTGGTCTATGTCGGCGTGTCCGGCCCATCGGCGACAAAAGCCCAATCGCGCCGGCTCGAGAGCGTGCGAGAGCGGCATAGCAAATCGACGGATGTTGCGGCTCAGGCGCAGCTGAAGCGCATCCTCGCCAACCGGGAAACCCGGATGGACGGGCTGGCTCAGCGCTTCCTGCCCAATCCCGCTTTGCTGCGCGAGAGGATCGAGCGAACGGGCAAGCCCTGGTCCCTCGGACAATATCTGATTGCATCGGTCGGCCTTGCAGTCGCGCTGGGCGTGGTGCTGGCATTGAAGGGGATGCCGGTCATGCTGGCGATCGCGCTCGGCTTGTTCGCCGGAGTTGCCATTCCCCATTTCACGGTCAGCCGGCTGATCGTGCGGCGGATTGCACAATTCAACGCCCGCTTTCCCGATGCGATCGAACTGATGGTCCGCGGCCTTCGGTCCGGCCTTCCGATCTCCGAAACCATGGGAGTCGTGGCGACCGAGGTTCAGGGGCCGATTGCCGTCGAGTTCCAGAACGTCGTCGACAAGATGAAGATCGGCCGCACCATGGAGGCAGCGCTGCAGGAAGGTGCGGACCGGATCGGCACGCCCGAATTCCAATTCTTCGTGATCACCCTCGCGATCCAGCGTGAGACGGGCGGCAATCTGGCGGAGACGCTTGCTAACCTCGCGGAGGTGCTGAGGAAGCGCGCCCAGATGAAGCTCAAGATCAAGGCGATGTCATCTGAGTCGAAAGCTTCGGCTTACATCGTTGGCGCGCTGCCCTTCATCGTGTTCGGGCTCATCTGGTTCATCAACGGCAGTTACATGCAAGGCTTCTTCACTGATACGCGGCTGATGATCGCGGGCGGCGGCGGTCTGCTTTGGATGGGGATCGGGGTCGCGATCATGGCCAAGATGGTCCGGTTCGAAATTTGAGCGTGGAGGCAAACTAGATCATGGCACCTGCGAGCGGGCCGACGATCATGGGTATCGACATGGTGATGGTGGCTTCCGGCCTGACGGCGGTGGCGACCCTCGCCGTGCTCGTCGCCATCTATGCGGCGACGACGGTTCACGACCCGATGGCCAAGCGCGTCAAGGCGCTGAACGAACGGCGCGAACAGCTGAAGGCCGGCATCGTGGCCTCCACATCGCGTCGGCGCAAGAAGATCAGCAACAAGAACGAGGCCGCCGACAGGGTCCGCACCGTCCTCGGCTCGATGCGGATGCTCCAGGACGAGCAGGTCGAGAAGGCCCAGAAGAAGCTGATGCAGGCCGGCATCCGCTCGAAGGACCTCGCCTTCGTCGTTATTTTCGCGCGCTTCGTGCTGCCGGTGGTGGTCGGCCTGGTCGTCATCACCGGGGTCTATGTGCTCGACTGGTTTCCCGAATGGGGCGCATTCAAGAAATATGGCCTGGTCGCCGCTTCTCTGATCGGCGCGTACAAGGCTCCCGACCTGTATCTTAAGAACCGCATCACCAAACGCAGCCACGCGATCCGCAAGGGCTTGCCCGACGCGCTCGACCTGCTGGTCATTTGCGCCGAGGCCGGGCTTACGGTCGATGCCGCGTTCAACCGCGTCGCCCGCGAACTCGGCAAGGCCTATCCGGAGCTTGGCGACGAATTTGCCCTCACCTCGATCGAGCTCGGCTTCCTCACCGACCGGCGTCAGGCGTTCGAGAATCTAGCTAATCGCATCGACCTCGATTCGATCCGCGGCGTCGTCACGACGATGATCCAGACCGAGAAATACGGCACCCCACTGGCCAGCGCACTGCGCGTGCTTTCGGCCGAGTTCCGCAACGAGCGCATGATGCGCGCCGAGGAAAAGGCGGCGCGGCTGCCGGCAATCATGACCGTGCCGCTGATCCTGTTCATCCTGCCGACCTTGTTCATCGTCATTCTCGGCCCTGCGTCCTGCCGGATTTCCGACAATCTAATGACCAGCTGAGGCAAGGCCCCACCGTCTTCGGCTGAAGCGCCTGCACGCTTCGGCTGAAGGCATGTTCCTGACACCCGCTCGATTGCGGGACGGAACCGGCCGCCCTGCTGCTCATTATTCAGCCGAAACGTCCTTGCACGGGAGAATGGCTGTGACCCCCTTCACCACCGATCAGTGGGTGATCCTGATCCTCGTCTTCCTGCTGGGCCTGCTGATCGGCATGTGGCTGATGGCGGGCGGCAAGTGGAAACGTCGCTATCGGGAGGAAGTCACCCGCCGCGAGGCACTCGAGCGCGAATACAAGCATCGCGAGGCGACCGACATCGCGGCCCGGGCACAGGCGGATTCAGCACGCCCGCTGTGATGCGCCCAGAACCGTTGCTGAAAAGGGGCTGATCCCCAGCTTCGGTAGAAGCAAAGGTTTTCGCCCTTAGCCGATCACGCCCTGAGCGCCGCCTGCGCCGCCGCCAGCCTGGCGATTGGGACGCGGTACGGCGAGGCCGAGACATAATCGAGGCCGGTCGCTTCACAAAAGGCAATCGAGCTCGGATCGCCCCCATGCTCGCCGCAAATGCCGAGCTTGAGGCCCGCCTTGCTGCCACGGCCCCGCTCCGCCGCGATGCGGATCAGTTCGCCCACGCCTTCCACGTCGAGGCTGACGAACGGATCGCGGGCGTAGATGCCCTTCTCGACATAGGTGGTGAGGAAGTGGCCGGCGTCATCGCGGCTGACGCCTAGTGCCGTCTGGGTAAGATCGTTGGTGCCGAAGCTGAAGAATTGCGCCTCCTCGGCTATGCTTCCGGCCATCAAAGCGGCGCGAGGCAGTTCGATCATGGTTCCAACAAGATAGTCGATCGTGCTGCCGAGCTCTTCGAACACTTCGGCCGCGGTGCGGTCGATCAGCTGGCGGATGATCTGGAGCTCGGCCTTGGTCGCGACCAAAGGCACCATCACTTCGGGAAGTGGGGCGGCCCCGCTCTCCTTTGCGACCGCGACCGCGGCCTCGAAAATGGCGCGGGCCTGCATTTCATAAATTTCGGGATATGTGATGCCGAGGCGGCAGCCGCGATGGCCCAGCATCGGATTGAACTCATGGAGCTCCCCCGCCCGCCGCTTCAAGACATCGGCGGTGGTGCCCGCCGCCCAGGCGACCTCGGCGAACTCCTCCTCGCTGTGCGGCAGGAATTCGTGGAGCGGAGGATCGAGCAACCGGATGGTGACGGGAAGCCCGGCCATGATCCGAAAGATCTCCTCGAAATCGCCGCGCTGCGCTGGAAGCAGCTTGGCAAGGGCGGCGCGGCGGCCTTTCTCCGTGTCGGCGAGGATCATCTGACGAACGTTCGTGATCCGCTCGGCATCGAAGAACATATGTTCGGTGCGGCAAAGGCCGATGCCCTCAGCACCGAACTCCCGGGCAGTGCGGCAGTCGTTCGGAGTTTCAGCATTGGTGCGGACACGCAGGCGGCGGACCTTGTCAGCCCACACCATCAGCGTGCCAAAGTCGCCGACGAGCTCGGGCTGAAGAGTGGGTACGGAGCCGAGCATTACTTCGCCGGTGGAGCCGTCAATGGTGATCGTCTGGTCCTCGCGCACCTCAACATTGCCGACGCGCATGAGCTTGGCTTTGTAATCTATTGATATTCCACCGGCACCACTGACGCAGGGGCGGCCCATTCCACGCGCGACAACCGCGGCGTGGCTGGTCATGCCGCCGCGCGCAGTGAGGATCCCCTGCGCCGCGTGCATGCCGTGAATATCTTCCGGCGAGGTCTCGGTGCGGACCAGGATCACCTTCTCGCCCAAAGCGGCGTAACGCTCCGCGCTGTCGGCATCGAACACCACCTGGCCGCAAGCGGCGCCCGGAGATGCCGGAAGCCCCTTGGCGATCACCTGGCGCGGAGCCGAGGGATCGAGCGTCGGGTGAAGAAGCTGGTCGAGCGCCGACGGGTCAACGCGAAGCACCGCTTCCTCCTCGGTGATCAGGCCCTCCCGCGCCATATCCACAGCGATCTTCAGGGCCGCCTTGGCGGTGCGCTTGCCCGCGCGCGTCTGCAGCATCCAGAGCTTGCCGCGTTCGACGGTGAACTCGATGTCCTGCATGTCGCGATAATGATTTTCGAGAAGGTCGAAGACGTGCGCAAGCTCGGCATAGACGTCCGGCAATGCCTCTTCCATGGACGGAGCGCGGGCCCCTGCCCGCTCTCGCGCCGCGCGGGTCAGATATTGCGGCGTCCGGATCCCGGCGACGACGTCCTCGCCCTGTGCGTTGATCAGATATTCGCCATAATATGCACGCTCGCCGACTGAAGGATCACGGGTGAAGGAGACGCCCGTGGCCGAGGTCTCGCCCATGTTCCCGAATACCATCGCCTGGACGTTGACGGCAGTTCCCCAATCCCCAGGAATGGCGTTGAGGCGGCGATAGACCTTGGCCCGCTCCGACTGCCAGGAGCCGAACACGGCGCCGACGGCGCCCCAGAGCTGTTCGTGCACGTCCTCGGGGAAGCCGCGGCCCCACAGCTCCTCGACCAGCTCCTTGTAAACGCCGACCAGGCGGCGCCAGTCCTCGGCATCGAGATCGGTGTCGAGGTGAACGCCCTTATCCTCCTTGGCAATCTCAAGCGCTTCCTCGAAGCGGCCGTGATCGAGGCCGAGAACCACGTCCGAATACATCTGGATGAAGCGGCGATAGCTGTCCCAGGCGAAACGCGCATCGCCCGAAACCGCGGCAAGGCCCTCCACCGTCTGATCGTTGAGGCCCAGATTGAGGACGGTGTCCATCATGCCCGGCATCGAAACGCGGGCGCCAGAGCGGACGGAGACGAGCAGCGGGTCCGACGCATCACCGAAGCGCTTTCCGGTGACGGATTCGATGTGGGCGATCCCGTCAGCGACTTCGGCGCGGAGGCTCTCGGGAAAGCGTTCGCCTTCTTCGTAATAGCGGGTGCACATCTCGGTCGAGATGGTGAAACCGGGCGGGACGGGCAGTCCGATCGACGCCATTTCGGCAAGGTTCGCGCCCTTGCCGCCGAGCAGGCTCTTGTCCCCCTTGCCGCCGTCGGAGACCCCGCCGCCGAAGCGGTAGACGTAACGGGGCGTGTCAGGGCCTCTGTTCAAAGCTCAACCCTCGATCCGGGAAAAGTCGGCGACCTCGTGGACCGCATCGCGCATGCGCGAGAGGAGGTTGAGACGGGCTGCGCGCTTGCCGGGATCGGGATCATTCACGGTCACCTTGTCGAAAAATGCGTCCACAGGCGAGCGCAGCATCGCCAGCGCCGCCATAGCCCCTTCGAAATCCTCCGCCTCGACTGCCATCCGGGCGCGGGGCTCGGCGGAATCGAGGGCGGCAATCAACTGAGCTTCCTCGGGAAGCGGCGTGTAGGAAAGCCTTTTTTCGCCCGTCGCCGCCCAATTCTCCTTCTTGAGGATGTTGGCGGCGCGCTTGTAGCCGGCCAGAAGGTCGGCGCCTTCCGGCGTCTCGACGAAGGCCTGGAGCGCGCGGACGCGGGCGAGTAGGCGGACAAGATCGTCCTCCCCGCCGAGCGCGAAGACGGCGTCGATCAGATCGTGGCGAACCCCGGCCTCGCGCTGCTGGACCTTGAGGCGGTCGGCGAAAAAGTCGCCAAGCGCACGGCCGGCATCCATGCTGTCCTGATGCGCAGCTTTGCCAAGCGTCCGGCGAAGCCCATAGCGGAGCCCGTTCCGCGTGGTCAGTTCCAGGATACCAAGCGCCGCGCGGCGCAGCGCAAACGGGTCCCGCGAACCTGTCGGAACCAGACCCGCGCCAAAGAAGCCAGTGATGGAATCCAGCTTGTCCGCCAGGCTCACCGCCACCGTCACCGGAGCGGTGGGCACTTCGTCCCCCTGCCCAACCGGCTTGTAATGGTCGCGAATGGCGTCGGCGACTTCCGGCGGCTGACCCTGCGCCCGGGCAAGGTAGCCGCCGATGATGCCCTGGAGCTCGGGAAACTCGCCAACCATGCCGGTGACGAGATCCGCCTTCGAGAGGCGGCCGGCGGTTTCGGCCAGGTGCGGATCGGCGCCTTTGACGATCTCCTGCTCGACCAGCCAGCGGGCGAGCTTAGCGACGCGATCCACCTTGTCGGCGACGGTGCCAAGCCGTTCATGGAAGACGATCTGGCCGAGCTTCTTCGCCTGCTCTTCGAGCGGGATCTTGAGGTCCTGCTCCCAGAAGAATTTGGCATCGGAGAGGCGGGCGGCGAGGACTTTCCGGTTTCCCTGCACGATCGCGGCGCCGCCATCCGCCGCAGCGATGTTGGCGGTGCAGATGAAGTTGGGCGCCAGATTTCCGGACGGGTCGGTGCAGGCGAAATATTTCTGGTTGGTGCGCATGGTGAGCTGGATCACCTCGCGCGGGACAGCGAGGAAAGCCGGGTCGAACTGCCCAAGGAGCGGCACCGGCCATTCGGTGAGGCCGGCATTCTCTTGGAGCAGCCCCTCATCCTCCACCAACTTGAGCCCGGCATCGCGTGCGGCCGCTGCTGCGCCTTCGGCGATGATGCGGCGCCGTTCGGCAGGATCGATGATGACGTGGCAGGCGCGCAGCTTTTCGGCATAATCGTTGGCGCTGCCGATGGTGATGATGCCGGGATGATGGAAGCGGTGGCCGACTGTCGCGGCGCCGGATCTGACGCCGGCGATGTCGATCTCGACGATCTCTTCGCCAAGCAAAGCGACGATGCCCTGGAGCGGGCGGACCCAGCGAATGCTCTCGGTGGAGGCGGAGGCTTCGCCCCAGCGCATCGACTTGGGCCAAGGGAAGCCGCGGATCATCGCCGGGACGGCTTCCGCCAGAACCGAGCCGGTGGAGCGGCCGGGTTTCTCGGCGATCGCGAAGAGGATTCCGTCGCGATCCACCAGCTGGTCGCGCGTGAGACCCGTCTTGCGGAGGAAGCCTTCGAGCGCCTGGGGCGGGGCCGACGAGCGCGGTCCCTTGGTCTCCTCGCGTACGGGCGCCGTCTCCCCGGGAAGACGGCGGGCGATAAGGGCGAGGCGCCGGGGGGTCGCATAGGTCTCGATCCCCTCGGCCTCGAGGCCGGCGGCCGCAAGCTGCTCGGCAAACAGGCGGGCAAGGTCCTGGCATGCCTTTGCCTGTATGCGGGCGGGGATTTCCTCGGAAAGGAGTTCGAGGAGGAAATCAGGCATCAAGCGGTCCAGCCGTTCTTTTCCATCCACGCCTGGCATGCGCCTTTGGCGAGGTCGCGGACACGGCCGATATAGGCCTGGCGTTCGGCGACGGAGATGACGCCCCTCGCCTGCAGCGTGTTGAAGATGTGACTGGCCTTGATCGCCTGATCATAGGCGGGAAGCGGAAGACCGCGGTCGATACAGCGGCGACATTCGTCGGCGGCCTGGCGAAAGCGATCGAACAGGCTGTCCGTGTCGGCGACCTCGAAATGATAGGCGCTGAACTCAACCTCGTT
>JALYGI010000363.1 GCA_030777185.1 Pseudomonadota bacterium | reverse complement strand
GAGCTCCCCCTCCCGCTCCAAGCCAAGCTGCTCCGCGCGCTTCAGGAGAAGGAAGTCCTCCCCGTCGGCGCCGTCCGCCCCGAGGCGATCGACGTGCGCGTGATCGCCTGCGCCAACCGCGATCTTTCCGCTGAAGTCGCGGAAGGTCGCTTCCGCTCCGACCTTTACTGGCGCCTCAACGTCATGCCGCTGAAGCTTCAGCCGCTCGGCGCCCGCCGCCTCGATGTTCGCGCAGTCGCCGCTGCGCTCATCGTCCGCCACACGCCCGCGGGCGCGCCCGTCGCCTGGCCGACGGCCGCCGCGCTCGACCTGCTGATGGCCCACAGCTGGCCCGGCAACGTCCGCGAGCTCGAAAACGTGCTCCAGCGGGCACTGCTGCTGCGTGAAGGAGACAGGATCGAATCCGCCGATCTCAGCATCGACGTGCCGGCCTCGACGCCGGCCGTGCAGCCGGCCCGCCTCAGCGACGCCTCCCGCGTCGCCGAAGCTCAACTGATCCGGACGGCCCTCCAAGAAACCGGCGGCCACCGTAGCCGGGCCGCCGAGCGGCTCGGGATCAGCGAACGAACCCTGCGCTACCGCCTCGCCGAAATGCGGGCGGTCGCGGCTTAAGGAGCGGAAAAGAAATGTCTTCCATCGACAGCAGCCGTCTTCTTCAGATGCGGACGGCGATCCTCGAACAGAATAGCGCCCTGCAACGGGCGGCCGGCGCGGGCGTCGGCGCAGCACCCGGCGGAACCGAAGAAACCAAAGGCAGCGGCGGCTTCGGCGACGCATTCAAGAGCGCGTTGAGCGAAGTCAACGCCGCCCAATCGCGGTCCAGCGCGATCACCGAGGCTTATGAGCGCGGCGAAGTCACCGACATCGCCGCGGTGATGCTGTCGCGCCAGCAGGCGTCGATCGGCTTTGAGGCGACCATGCAGGTCAGGAACAGGCTCCTGAGCGCCTACAAAGACATCATGAGCATGCCGGTTTGAGTGAGATAGTATGAGCACCGAAATCACCGCCACCGCCACCCGCTCCGTTGCTTTGCCTTCCGGCAATGGCGCCGGGATTGGTTCCGCGCTCCAGCAGCTTCGCGGGATAACGGCCCAGCCGGCCGTCGCTAAAAGCCTGCCGGCGCTTGCTTTGCTGGCGCTGGCCGGCCTCGCCGCCGTCTTGTGGATGAGCTTCAGCAGTCCGCCCAGCCGCAACTTGTTCCAGGGCCTTCCCGATCAGGACAAGGCGGCCGTCGCTGATGCGCTGAAGAGCTCGGGTATCAATTACAGCCTCGACCGCGACAGCGGCGCGCTGACCGTTTCCGAGACCGATTATCATCAGGCCAAGATGCTGCTCGCATCGCAAGGCCTGCCAAAGAGCGCCCCCGACGGTGCCGACATGATCAGCAGCCTCCCATTGGGCTCCAGCCGCGCCGTCGAAGGGGAGCGGCTTCGCTCCGCCGATGAGCTCGATCTTGCCCGCACCATTGAAGCCATCGATGCGGTGCAAAAGGCACGCGTTCACCTGGCCGTCGAACAGCCGAGCGCTTTTCTCAGGGATCGTTCCAAGCCCGCCGCCTCGGTGATGCTGACGCTGAACCCCGGCCGCACCTTGTCGGACAGCCAGGTGCAAGCGATCGTCCACCTCGTCGCCTCGTCGGTTTCCGGCATGTCCCCCGACGGGGTCTCCGTTGCCGACCAGAACGGGCGCCTTCTTTCCAGCCGGAGCGATGGCGGCCTCACCGACGCGACCGAACGCCAGGTAGCGGTCCAGGCGAAGATCGAGGAGCGCTATCGCCAGTCGATCGAGACTTTGCTGACGCCCATCCTGGGCGCCGGAAATTTCACCGCCCAGGTCCATGCCGATGTCGATTTCTCGGAAACGCAGGCGACCCGCGAAGGCTTTCCCAAGGAAGCGAGCACCCTTCGCGCCGAGGAAGGCGCGGTGTCCACCGACGGCGCGCAGGGTGCCGCCGGCGGCATTCCGGGCGCCCTATCGAACCAGCCCCCGCCCGCCGCCGAAGTGGCCGCTGCTCCTGGAGGAGCGGTGACGCCGCCTGTGCCCGGCGCGCCCGACGCGGCCGGCGCGGCGAAGCGCAACGAGAATTACAACCGCAGCTACGCGGTCGGCCGTGAAGTCTCGGTCACTCGTCAGCAGACCGGGCAGGTGAAGCGGCTCTCCGTGGCGGTGGCGCTCAAGAACCCCGATACCGGCAAGCCGCGCAGTGCGCAGGAGATCGCGGCGCTTGAAAAGCTGGTGAAGGGCGCGGTGGGCTTCGATGGCGGCCGCGGCGACGTGGTCGCGCTCAGTGCCCGCAGCTTCGTGCCGAACGAGGCCGAAGCGGCTGCAGAAAGCTGGTGGGAAGCCGGCTGGGTGGCGATGCTCGCACGCAACCTCACCGCGCTGGCGATCGTCGCCCTGATCATCTTCGGGCTGGCCAAACCGCTTATCAAGCGTGGAACGGCGGCGCTGGCGAAGCGTGCGGAGACGCAGGCGGCGAGCCTCACCAGCGTCAAGGGCCAGATTGCCGATGCCTTTGCCGACCAGGCGCTCGCAAATCCGGATACCAAGGTGACGCTCGAGATGATCGAGGCGGCGCACAGTTACGACACCCGCGCCGCCCTTATTCGCAATTTCGTCCGCCAGGATCCCGCGCGCGCAGCGCTCGTCGTGCGCGACCTCATCCGGGCCGATTCCAAAGATGGAGACAAGAATGGCTGAGGCCGCACTGGCAACGCCCCCCGCCCCTGCCCCCGCCCCGGTTGTGCCCAACGGGAGCGAAGCGGCCGCCATCCTCCTCATGCTTCTTGGCGATGACGAAGCCGCCGACGTGCTGAGCCGGCTCGACCCCAACGAGGTCCAGCATCTTGGCGCCGCCATGTTCAACGTCGCCGACGTGAGCGAGGAGCAGGTAGAAGGAGTTTTCGACCTTTTCCTCAACCGCGCGCGCGCCCGCACCACCATCGGCTTCGGGGCCGCGCCTCGCATCCGGGCGGTGATGGAGCAGGCCCTGGGCGCCGAACGCGCGGAGAGCGTGCTCGCACGGATCACGCCGCCGACCGACAGCCGGGCGCTCGACGCGCTGCGCTGGATGGACGCCAAGACGATCGCCACTCTCATTGAAAACGAGCATCCTCAGATCGCGGCCCTCGTGCTGGCCCATCTGGAGCCGCCCGCTGCCGCGGACGTCCTCCAGCTGCTTCCGGTCGATCTCCAGCCGGACGTGATCCATCGCGTCGCCACCCTGGAATCCGTAACGGCGGAGGCGCTCGACGAGCTGGAGCGCATCTTGGTCCGCGAAGTCGCCCGCACCGCCTCCCGCCCGGCGACCGCCCGCGGCGGCACGTCCGAAGCGGCCAAG
The DNA here is from genome assembly GCA_030777185.1 of Pseudomonadota bacterium. GTDB lineage: Bacteria > Pseudomonadota > Alphaproteobacteria > Sphingomonadales > Sphingomonadaceae > Allosphingosinicella. The sequence goes on along the minus strand of JALYGI010000363.1, from coordinate 10,725 downwards.
ATCATGAACAACACGCGCACGGGCACCGATCAGCGGATCATCCGCACGCTCGCGAAGGTCGACAAGAAGCTCGCCCAGACGATTGAGGAGGAGATGTTCATCTTCGACAACCTCATCGATGTCGACGAGAAGAATCTCGGCATGCTGATGCGCAACGTCGAGAGCGAGATCCTGGTGGTCGCGCTGAAGGGCGCCGACGAGAAACTGCGCGATAAGATCCTCGGCTGCATGTCGAGCCGCGCCGCCGATTCGATCCGCGACGAGATGGAAGAACGGGGCCCGATGCGCCTTGCCGAAGTGCTCGAGGCGCAAAAAGACGTGCTCGCCATCGCCCGCCGCCTCTCGGATGCAGGTACGATCATGCTGAAGGGCCGGGGTGACGATTATGTCTAATCTCTGGCCGCACGAGCGCGCCGGTGCGGCGGCCAGCGTCGGCAGCTTCGCAATCGAGCGGGCTGTGCCGATGTTCACGCCTTGGGGCTCCGGGATCGATGGTCCGGCGCTGGGCCCGGAAGGAGCCTTCGACATCGAGACGATCCGTGCCCAGGCTTTTGCCGAAGGTTTCGACCAGGGTCGGGAATCGGCTGATATTGAATTTGCGGAGCAGCGGGACGCCCTCGTCAAGCTCGCCCAGTCGCTTGAGGTACTTCAGCCGGAGCCCACCAACGCGCTCGCCCTTTTGCTTGCCGAGACGGTGGACCGGCTGGTCCGCCAGATCGTTGGCCAAATCGAGATCGATGGAGCGATGCTGACGGCGCGCGCCGAAGCCGCCGCCGCGCTGATCGGCGCGGAAACGGAGCCCTCCTGCCTTCGCGTCCATCCGAACGACCTGCCCCTTCTCGACGGCGCTCACATTCCGGTGAAGATAGTCGGCGATCCGAATCTCGAACGCGGGTCGCTTGTTCTGGAGACCGGCGCCGGCTGGATCGAGGACGGCCCCGCCGTCCGGCTTGATCGCCTTCGCGCCGAGCTCGACCGCATCGGAGCGCCGCTTTGAGCCTCGCTACCCGCGCCCGCGCGATGCTGGACAAGGTTCAGGTCGCCGAGGAACGGCCGCGCCGCATCGGTCGTCTCATCTCGTTTGACGGCCTGATGATGGAGGCCACCGGCTTCGGCCGTCCCGTCGGCTCCGGCGCTCGCGTGATCACCGCCGACGGCCATATCGCCCGAGCCGAAGTCGTCGGCTTTCGTGGCACTCGCACCCTGCTGATGGCGCTCGACGGCGATGCCGCGCACGCCAATGGCGCTCGGGTCGAGCCGGACCTCGCCGGCGGCGGTGTGGACGTCGGCCCGGCTCTGCTCGGCCGCGTTGTCGACGCCATGGGCGAGCCGCTCGACGGCCTTGGCACGATCGCCACCGCCGAACGCTGGCCGCTCGCCGGCCGCCGGGGCAATCCGCTCGACCGCGCCCGCGTCACCGAGCCATTCGACATCGGCGTTCGCGCCGTCAATTCGCTGCTTACCGCCGGCGTTGGCCAACGGATCGCCATCGTCGCAGGCTCAGGCGTCGGCAAATCAGTGCTGATGGGCCAGATGATCGCAGGCGCGGAAGCCGACGTGGTCGTCGTCGGCCTGATCGGCGAACGCAGCCGCGAAGTCAGCGACTTCCTCGCCACCAAGCTTTCCGGCCCGGTCCGCGACAAATCGGTCGTCGTGGCGGTCCCTGCCGATCATGCCCCGCTTCTCCGCCTTCGCGCCGCGATGCGCGCCACGGCGATTGCCGAATATTTCCGCGCCCGCGGCCTCAAGGTGCTCCTGCTCATCGACAGCCTCACCCGAGTCGCCCACGCGCAGCGCGAGATCGGGCTTTCACTGGGTGAGCCGCCGACGGTCAAAGGCTATCCGCCTTCGGCGCTTGGGCTCATCCCGCGGCTGGTGGAGCGCGCAGGCGCCGACCGGCGCAGCGGCGGGTCGATCACCGCCCTCTACACCGTGCTCGCAGACGGTGACGATTCGGACGATCCGATCGTCGATGCCGCCCGGGCGATCGTGGATGGCCATATCCTGCTGTCGCGCTCGATCTCGGAGCAGGGCGTGTTTCCGGCCATCGATGTCGGGCGTTCGCTGAGCCGCGTGATGCCCGATATCGTCGATCCCGATCATGCGCGGGCGGCGGTCAGCCTTCGCCGGCTCTGGGCTGCATTCGAGGAAAACCGCGATCTCATCCTGATGGGCGCCTATTCCGTCGGAACCGATCCGGTCATCGACGAGGCGATCGTCAGGCGCCCCGATATTCTCGACTTCCTGCGCCAGGCACCAGGCGAACGCTTGGGCTTCGAAGAATCCCGCGCAGCGCTCATTGAAGCGTTCGGCGAATGAGCATGATCCGCCAGCGGGCGCGCATTGCGCGGGTGCGCCGCATCCAGCACGACCTTGCCGCCCTTGCCGCTGTCAAGGCGGCGGGCCATGTGCAGATGCTCGAAACCAACCATCAGCGCCTGAGGGTGATGCGCGAGGGCCTGGCCTCTCAGCCCGGCCTCACCTCCGGCAGCTCCCTCTCGAGCCGAGGCGAGCTCGCCATGCGGCTCGAAGCCGCACGCGATGGACTCGGCAAGACAATCGATGGCGCCCGAGCCGCAGCCTCGTTTCGCGAACGGGCCCGGATCGGCGCCCGGCGCGACCAGGATAGCGCCGACAAGCTTCAGCAGAAAGCAGTCTCGGCCGCTGCTCGAAGCGAGGACCGGCGCAATTCCGCCCTTTTCCGGCCCCGTACAAAAATTCGAATCGATGGAGATGACGCGTGATGCCAGTCGCTGCCAATGTCCGTATCGCCCCGGCGGCGACGGATCCGACCACCGCCGCCCAATCGGATGGCGCCGCTGCTGCCGAGATTTTCGGCGAGATCATCTCGGGCCTTGCCGAGGCGAGCGTGGAGGGCGCGTTGGAAGCCCCCGTGTCCGTAACGGTTGAGGCCGCAGGCACGCAGCCGCCGCCGCACGTGGGCGAAGCCGAGGTCGCCGAGACGGTGGAGCAGCTCCTCGCCCTCGCCTCTTCGAATTCTGCCGGAGCGAGGCCGCCCGCGCCCCTGGGCGTTGAGCCGCCGAAAAGCGAGCTCCTCGTAGACGGGGCTGAAATGCAGATTGCGCCGCACGAGGACGTATCGGGCAAGGATGTGCCGGTTCCGCAGGCGCTGGCGCCTGTATTGCCGGTGATCAGCCCGCCTGCTCAGTACCGGCCGGTCACTTTGACGGCCGACATGGAAACGCAGGTCTCGTCCACCGACCAGCCGAAGCCGGAAACGAGCACGGTTTCCGACCTGCCGCAGATCGCGCCCTCGCAGCCGAACGTCATAGTGACGCAAGCGCCCGCCGATGTGCCGAAGGCCGTAACTGCGCCAGCGGCGATGATCGCACCAAAAGGCGTATCGGCCGATCGCATCCCTCAGGCGAGGTCAGCTCCTGCCGCGGATCAGCCGCCCGCGCAGAAGCCGCAAATCGCCTCCCCGCGGACGGAGGCGGTCGTGCAGCTCGCCTTTTCCGGGCTTGAAGCGGTCGTCAAAGCGATGCCCAGTCAGACCTCCACGGCACGGTTCGGGGTTCCCGCAAAACGCAGCAGCGAGATCGAGCCCGCGATTTCTCTTTCCGAGCTGAAGCTCACCACGGCAATGACGCTCCCGTCGATCAACCCGGCCGCGGCCGCGTTCGAGCCGGACCGGGCCGCGGACGTCGCGCAGATCGAAACCCAGTCCGCGCCGCAGCCGCTCGATGCTGCCGAGCTGGTGATCGAGCACCAGCTCGATATGGCACACGAAGGCGAGTGGCTCGACCAGCTCGCGCGCGACATCACCCGGTCGGCGGGCAGCGACAGCAGTCCGCTTCGCTTCCGCCTCAATCCCGAAAATCTCGGCAGCCTGCGCGTCGAGATCAGCCAGGACCGCAACGGCGCTGCCGTTCGCCTCACGACGGACACTGAAGCCGCCCGCACGATCATCGCCGACGCTCAGCCCCGGCTGATCGCCGAAGCGCGCGCGCAGGGCATCCGCATTTCGGAAACCCATGTCGACCTCGGCGGCCAGACCGCTTCGGGCGATCCGCGCCGGCAGAACGCAGTTTTTGAAGAGGCCCCGCTGAGAACGGCCCGGTCCTTGCATGAAGATGGTGAAGGCGACGGAAATCCGACGCCCGGCCGGTCTGAACGATATGCCTGAGATGGAACAACATCATGAGCGACACGGAAACACCCCCGAAGAAAAAGGGGAAGGGTAAGAAGATCTTTCTGCTTCTCGGCGGCCTCATCCTGCTGGGCGGCGGCGGCGGCGCTGCCCTTTATGCGAGCAATGCGGGACTGATCGGTGGCGGCGGCCACGCACCGGCCGAGCCGGAGCGGCCCAGCCTGGTGCTGCGCGAGGGCGTCTCCGAATCCGAGGCGGCGCGCTACTTCTCCCGGACCGGGGACAAGCGCGTCGATGGGACCAAGTTCAAGGCGAGCTATTATCCGCTCACCGAAAATTTCACCTCCAACCTCCGCGACGACAGCGGCATGGTTCAGCTGGGGCTCGGCGTCTCGACATTTTACGACGAGCGCGTCCTCGAGAATGTGAAGCTTCATGAAATGGCGGTCCGCTCGGCGGTTTTGCTGGCGCTTAGCGAGCAGGACTCGACCATTCTCTCCAGCGCCCAAGGCAAGGAAGCGCTGAAGCAGCGGCTTCGCGCGGCGGTGAATGAGGTCCTCAAGAAGAAGGAAGGCTTTGGAGGGATCGACGAGGTGTACTTCACGAGCTTGCTGATCCAATGAGCAAGACGTCGAGCCTGTCCGGCGAAGAAGTCGCCGCCCTGATGGACGAGTTGAGCGAGGCGGCTGAGGTGCAGTCGGCCTCGCCTCAGCCATTTTCCTTCGGCAGCGATCCGCTGCGGCCGCTCGCCGCCATTCCGGCGCTGGACCGGATGAGCGAACGCGCCGGGCGGAAGCTGCGCGAGCGCATCGAGCCGATCTCCCGCGTCAAGCCCCGTGTTTCAGCGGAGCCGGTGAGCGTTATCCGTTTCGAAGACTGGAAGGTCGCGCAGCCCGAATTCACCAGCATCAGCCTTTATCGCTTCCGGCCATTGAAGGGGGGCGTGCTCGTTGCAGTCGCCCCCGATCTCGTCGGACGCCTGGTCGATGCATTTTATGGCGGCCTCGGGATTCATAGTGAACGGGTTGTTAAGGAATTCACCCCCACAGAGGAGCGGCTGCTGACGCGTTTGTCGGAAGCATTGATCGAAACGCTCGTCGAGGTGTGGTCCGAAGTGATGCCCGTGAAGGCCCAATTGAGCTCCAGGGAAACGAACACGGCCTATGCCAGCCTTGTTCCCGCTGGCGAGCCCGTGGCGGTCGCGCGCTTCACGATCACGATCGGCCAGGGGCGGCCATCGATCATCGATATCATCTATCCGGTCGTCGCGCTTCGCGCGATCGAGGGGCAGCTCGCCGCGAAGATCCACGACGATGGCGGAATGACAGGCAGTGAATGGCGTGAGCGCCTGAACGCAGCCCTGGGCGAGGTCAGGATCGAGGCGCGTAGCGTCCTTGCCCGTCCCACCCTTTCCGTATCGGAAGTGCTCGGCCTCAAGACAGGCGACGTCATTCCGATCAGTGTTCCGGCGATGGTGCCACTGCTGGTCGCGGGTCGGCAGATCGCAGTCGGAAAAATCGGCGAGCAGGACGGGCGCGCGGCGCTGAAAGTTGAAAAAGTGGAGAGCAGGAGGTCCGTGCAATGAGCGAGGCTCAAGGGACAGTCGAAATCACGCCGGCCGCCGAAATGTCCGGCCGCAATTATCGCATGCTGGCGGAAATCCCGCTTCGGGTCTCGGTCGAGGTCGGAAGCACCGCCCTGAAACTGTCCGAGCTGATGGACCTCGCCGAAGGCAGCGTCGTCGAGCTCGATCGCCAGGCCCACGAGCTTCTCGACATCATGGTCAACGGTACGCTGGTCGCGAAGGGTGAGGTGGTGACGGTGAACGGCCGCTTCGGCGTCCGGGTCGTCGATGTTGTCGCCACCGATGCTCGTCTTGCCGGGATCGAGCGCCGCCAATGATGACCGCCTACATCCTGAAGCTGATCTTCCTGATCCCCGTGGTCGGAGGCATGGCCTTCGCCGCTCTGTGGCTCTGGCGGAAGGTCCAGCCCGGGATGGCGCTCGGCACCCGCGAGCGCATGGTGAAGGTGGTGGACGCGGTGCCGCTTGGTGCCACCGGCCGCCTTGCCGTCGTCGATTTCGGCGACAAGCGCCTGCTGCTCGCCGTCTCCCGCGGCGGAGTCCAACTCCTCTCTGAAACCGCGCAGCGCGACATGGTGTCCCAGGATGCACTCTAGCCTGCCATTCTCGCCGGAGCGGAAATCCCGCTTCCTCTCCCCCGGACTTCCAAGGCAGCGGACCACCCGCTTCAGCGGGAGTGACTGGTTGAAGGTCGCGGCCGCTTTCCTGATCGTCCTTCTCACGCTCCTCATTGCGACCCCTGCCCTCGCGCAAGCCGCGGCTCAGGTCGCTCCGGCAGCGGCCCCCGGCGCGGGACAGCCCGGCGCCCTTGACCGTGCGGTAAACACGATCGCCGGCGACGGGCGCCCGCTCTCGCTGTCGCTGCAAATCCTCCTCCTGATGAGCGTGCTGACGGTGCTGCCGTCGCTCATCCTGATGATGACCAGCTTCACCCGTATCATCATCGTCCTTTCGATCCTGCGCCAGGCGCTCGGCCTTCAGCAGACGCCGCCGAACCAGGTGCTGGTCGGGCTCGCATTGTTCCTCTCGCTGTTCGTGATGCGGCCGGTGGTGGATCAGATCAACGCGACCGCTTACGCTCCCTATGGCGACGGACAAATCAGCATCGAGGAAGCGGTCAGCCGCTCCGGTACGGCGCTTCACGGCTTCATGGTGAAACAGACCCGCCAGACCGATCTCAAGCTGTTCGCGGACCTTGCCGAAGCCAAGCCCTTCGCCCGCGCTGAGGACGTTCCGTTTTCGATCCTGCTCCCGGCCTTCGTGACGAGTGAGCTCAAGACCGCATTTCAGATCGGCTTCCTCATCTTCCTACCCTTCCTCATCATCGACCTGGTCGTCGCGTCCGCCCTGATGGCGCTCGGCATGATGATGCTATCGCCGACCATCGTATCCATGCCCTTCAAGCTGCTTCTCTTCGTCCTGGTGGACGGTTGGGCACTGACCATGGGTTCGCTGGCGGCCTCGTTCGGGACATGAGCGTGGACAGCACGGACTATTTCGTCGGCATTGCCCAGCAGGCGCTCTGGATCCTGGCGCTCGCCTCGGCTCCGATCCTGATCCCGGCACTGATCACCGGCATCCTGCTCGGCATGGTGCAGGCGGCGACCTCGATCAACGAACAAACGTTGAGCTTCGTCCCCAAGCTGATGGTGGTCGGCATCTGCCTTGCATTGTTCGGCACCGCCATCTTGATGCTGCTGGTCGATTTCACCAATGACATCTTCGCGCGGATCCCTGAGCTGACGCGATGATCCCAGCCGGCTTTGCGGGCGTCGAGGCGCAGCTTTGGCTCTGGATGGTGGCGATGATCCGGCCGGGGGCCGCCTTTCTCGCCGCTCCGGTATTCGGCGCCGGCTTCGTTCCCGTCCAGCTTCGCCTGATCATTGCGCTCGCGATCGGCATCCCGGCGCTCAGTGCTACCAACTTCGTGCTTCCTGCCGAGGGCCTCGCCTCGATCGAAGGCTTCATGATGGTTGCGGGCGAGGTCATGGCGGGCCTGGCGATCGGGTTCGCTGTCCAGATCGGCTTTTCCGCCGCCGTCCTCGCCGGCGAGACGATCGGCAATGCGATGGGCCTTGGCTTTGCCAGCATGATGGATCCGGCAAGCGGGCAGCAGAACCCGATGCTTGGCCAGTTCCTGACGATCCTGGCGACCTTCCTCTTTCTTGCGATCGGAGGCCATCTCGCGCTCGCGGCAACGATCGTCGAAAGCTATCGGGCGCTGCCGCCCGGCGAGGCCTGGCTGACCGCCGAGAGTATCCGCGGCCTTGTGCTGTTCGGGGGCGTGCTGTTCGCGGCCGGCCTCTCGATCGCACTGCCGGTCGGGTTTGCGATCCTGCTGGTGCAGATCGTGATGGGCATGCTCGCCCGCTCGGCACCGCAGCTCAACCTCTTCTCGGTGGGCCTGCCCGCCGCTCTCCTCGCCGGCATCGTCCTGCTCGCCATTGCTGCGCCGGTGATGGGCGAGGCGATCGTCGGGGTGCTCCAACAGGGGCTCCAGGAGTCCCGCCGGCTTGCGCTGGGCTGAGCCATGTCGGAAGCACCCGAAAAGGACCAGAAAACAGAGGCGCCGACCGACAAGAGGCGCCGCGATGCCGCCGAAAAGGGCGATGTCCTTCAATCCAAGGAACTCGGCACGGCTTTGGTGGTCGTCGCCGGCGCCGCCTGGCTCGCGCTCGGCGGGCAGATGCTGGTTGGCTCGCTCGGCGACATGCTGGCCGAAGGCCTTTCGTTCGACAAGGGCGTGATCCACGATTTCGATCCCGCCTCCGCCGCCCTGCGGCTGATCGGCATGGTCCTCCTCCCACTCTTCCTCCTGTTCGCCGTCACCATCGCTGCTGCGATCGGAGCCCCGGCTTTGCTCGGATCCTTGGGCTTCAGGAGCAAGGCCTTCGGTTTCAAGCCGGAGAAGCTGAACCCGCTGTCCGGCATCAAGCGCATGTTCGGCATGAATGGCCTCGTGGAACTGGTGAAGTCGATCGCGAAGGTGCTGCTGCTCGGCTTGATCGGCAGTTGGCTGCTGCTCGATCAATCACGCAACCTGATTGGCCTTTCATCCGAAGATATTCGCCCGGCCCTCGCCAACGTCGGCAATACCTTCGTCATCGCGGTCCTGGTCATGGCGCTCTCGCTCGCCCTCGTCGCGATGATCGACGTTCCTGCCCAGATCTTCCAGCGCGCCGGCCGCCTCAGGATGAGCAAGCAGGAGGTGAAGGACGAGCACAAGCAGAATGAAGGCTCCCCCGAACTGAAGGCAGCCGTCCGCCGACGCCAGCACGAGGTCCTTCGCGGGTCGGCACGCACGGCGGTGGCCGAAGCGACGGTGGTGCTCACCAACCCGACGCATTTTGCGGTCGCGCTCCGCTATCGTCCAGGCGAGGACGTCGCCCCGATCGTTGTCGCGCGCGGGCGCGGCGCAACCGCTGAAGCGATCCGTGAGCTCGCCAAGGAAAGCACGGTGCCGATCCTCAGCTATCCTCAGCTCGCCCGCGCCATCTACTTCACCACCCGCACCGGCCATATCATCCGCGAGGACCTCTACCTCGCCGTCGCCTCGGTGCTTGCATTCGTCTTCAACCTCGAGGCGGCGATCTCCGCTGGAGCCGCCCAACCAGCGGTCGAAGTGCCGAGAGGCGCCCGCTTTGACGAGAAAGGCCGGCCGGAGGCTTAGAGTCTGTTTGGAAATGCGCTCAACAGCGCATTTCTCTGGCTGCGCCGGCCCGCTCCCCCACCCAGCCTCCCGATGCAATCATACTGTCGTTGGGAGGCTGGGTGGGGAGCGGGCTGGAACCGCATTTCCAAAAAGGCTCTTAAGCACTCGCTCACCATGCCGTTTCTAAGCGTCTGAACCTATCGAGGCGGAGGGCATGAGCGGGTTTCGCAAATCGGAAGACCGCAAGAAGCCGCCCGTCAGGGAAGCCATGTCGTGGATCGAGGCTGCCCTCCAGGCGGCCCTCTGCGGCAATGGAAAGGAGCGCGCCGATCTTGCCCGGCAAGCGCTGCGCGGCGACGCGGCCGATCGCGACGTGCACATCGAGGCGTGGCTCGAGGCGGTCGCCTCGGAGCTCCAGTTCGGCGCCGGCGCACTCGTTCCGGAGGAGATGGTCGAGGCCATCGCAGAGCGCATGATTGCGGATCCGGGCCGATCAATGCGCGCCCATGGAAAAATCGAGGGCGGAAGCATCCAGAATCTCGTCCGCCGGGCCTAAAGAAAGCTGGGTTCCTGCCGTTCTTGTTGAGGACGGATAAGGAGCTTCAGGATGAGTTCGATCGGATACAGCCTCGGCATCGGCTCGGGCATCGACATCAAGGCCCTCGTTGACGGGCTCGCCCAGGCGCAGCGCGCTCCCAAGGCAGCCCTGATCCAGCGCCGTCAGGAAGCAAATGCGGCCAAGGTGTCCGCGCTGGCCGATGCGAGCGGCGCGATCGACTCCTTCGCCGCAGCGCTCTCCAGCCTGATCAACGGCGGAACCCTGTTCACCCAACCGAGCGTTTCCGACCCTACCATCCTGTCCGCGACAACCGTCGCCGGGAGCCGTCTCACCAATCTCTCCGCCCAGATCGAGGTCCTCCAGCTTGCCAAGGCGCAGACGCTGGAATCCGTAGCGCTCGCCGATGCCTCGACCGCCGTCGGCCAGGGGGACCTCACGCTCAACACGAGCATCGGCAGCTTCGTGGTGACGGTTGATGCGACCAATGACAGCCTCACCGGCCTCGCAGCCGCGATCAATGCGAAGAGTGCCGGCGTCACCGCCAGCGTCGTCACCGACAGCAACGGGGCAAGGCTGGTGCTGAAGAGCGGCACCGGCGCGGCGCAGGCCTTCACGCTGGATGTTCCGGCGGGCACCGCGAGCGGACTGGAGCGCTTCGCCTTCGGGCCGACGGTCACCGGCGGAATGACCCTGGCACAGGCCGCGCAGGACGCGATCGTGCGTCTCGACGGCGTCGAGGTGCGGCGGGCGTCCAACGGCTTCAAGGACCTGATCGACGGCGTCCAGATCGATCTGAAGCGCGCCTCCCCTGGATCGACA
>JALYGI010000362.1 GCA_030777185.1 Pseudomonadota bacterium | reverse complement strand
TGCATGGTCCAGCTGTCGGGATCGGGGGAGGGATTGGCGCGGTTGATGAGCGCGAAGGGTCGAACGGCGATCGCTCCGGGACCGGCGTTCGTCACCGTCTGCTCGGCCGTGAACATATAGCCGTCGTCGACCGAAAGCTTGATGTCGAAGCGCTGTCCGCGGCCATTGTTCCAGCTCAAGGTGACGGGGCTGCCGGGGGCCAGGCGAGTGCCGCTTGGCGTCCAGACCGTGTCCGGCCCGGGCAGCAGCACGCCCTCGCCGGTCCAGCCGAAGCTTGCGAAATAGGCGTCGGGCGCACCGCCCGGGGAGAAGAGCCGGATCGGCGGCGAATTGGCCGCAATGCCCTGCCTGTGCTTGCTGAGCAGAAGGTCGTCGATGCGCGCGCCGCGAAGGTTGATCGAACCCTGAAGCGACGGAGTCCGGATCGGTATCCGCGGCGTCTCCGCCAGCACGACCCTCCGACTGCGCATCGCGGCGGGGGAATCGAGTGCGGGATCGGCGCCGGGCTTCGGCAGCGGCACCTGCTTGCCATCGACGATCTTGGTAGCCGGCGGGTTCGCAGTCGGAAAATAACGGTCGCTGATGAAGCTCCATCCGAACAGGACGATCGCCGAGAGGACGATCGCCAGGATCATGTTACGGGAGTCGTTCACTTAATTCCCCTCATGGAACCGGATCATAGCCATGTCCCCCCCAGGGGTGGCATCGACAAAGGCGCTTGGTGGCAAGCCAGCCGCCGCGCAGCGCCCCATAGCGCTGAAGCGCCGTGATTGCATAGGCCGAGCAACTCGGTTGGTACCGGCAGCTCGGCGGCAGGACGAGGGACGGCCCTTTCTGCCAGCCTTTGGCGATCAGGATGAGCAGCCTCGCAATCATCGCCCGACCTTGGCGAGCGCCTTGCCAAGCTCGGCGACCAGCAAAGCAAAGGGCCGCTCCACCCCGCCGGCGCGGCCGATCAGAACATGGTCCGCGCCCGTAATGCCGGCGACCGGGAGGATTTCCCGGGCAAGCGCCCTGAAGCGGCGCTTCATCCGGTTTCGGACGACCGCTTTGCCGATCTTCTTGGTGACGGTGATGCCGAGCCGCATCGTCGGATCCCCGTCCTGCCGGTGTCGAACGAGCAGGACGAAACCCGGCATGGGCGCGCGGCGGCCGTGATTGGCCGCCAGAAAATCCGCGCGGCGGCTGAGTGTGGTTAGGCCGTTGCCCGCGTTTACGCGGACAGCTTCTTGCGGCCGCGGGCGCGGCGGGCTGCCAGGACCTTGCGTCCGCCCACAGTCGCCGTCCGGGCCCGGAAGCCGTGACGCCGCTTGCGCACGAGATTGCTCGGCTGGAAGGTGCGCTTCATCGCTCATACCTCGAATGAATTAAAAAGGGCCGCCAAATTGAACCCACGAAAGCGGATACTTTCGCGGGAACCCGACATGGCGGCCTCGTTGCCGGCGCGGATATGGCAAGCGAGCGGCCAAGTCAATCATTCTCCGGCCTGGAGGAATGCTTCGCGCTCCTTGCGCAGATGCTCGCGGCGCCTAGGGCTCGGCCGGCGCAGGGCCCAGTCCGACCAGGCCCCGGCCTTCGGATATCGGCGTTGCAGACGGACGTAGAGGCGTTTCGCCCATTGGCTGTATTTCAAAACCAGGGCGGCACCGGCCGCGAAGACGACAACGCCGCCTGGGCCGGGAATGATTCCGACGAACGGCGTGATCAGGATCAGCAGGATACCGACCGCCACGAGCCCGGTCCTGACTGCGGGAACCTGCTCCAGGGCATGCCGACTGATCCTGCTCATAAGCCTCACATGGTGACACCGTGTTATGCCCGAAAGACGGCGCTTCACACTTTTCTCGACTTCCTTCAACGCTCTGTCCAAAGTGCTGTTTCCATAGGGGGACGCTAGGGATGGTCGCGCATGTCGCCACGGTTGCGTTCCTGGGGCTCGAGGCGCGCGCGGTCGAGGTCCAGGTTCAGATTGCCAGCGGGCTGCCGAAATTCCTGATCGTCGGCCTGCCGGACAAGGCGGTAGGGGAGAGCCGGGAGCGTGTCCATGCCGCGCTCGCCTCGATCGGGCTCTCGCTTCCGCCCAAGCGGATCACCGTGAACCTGTCTCCGGCCGACCTGCCCAAGGAAGGCTCCCACTACGATCTTCCGATCGCGCTGGGCTTGCTCGCCGCGATGGGCGCGGTCGATGCCGAGACGCTGGCCGGCTACCTCGCGGTCGGGGAGCTCGGCCTCGACGGCCGGCTGACCCCGTCGCCCGGAGTGCTGCTCGCCGCGTTGCACGCCTCGTCCCGCAGCCTCGGCCTCATCTGCCCGGCGGCGCAGGGGCCGGAGGCGGCCTGGGCGGGGGATATCGAGGTGATCGCCGCTCCCGATCTTCTCTCGCTCATCAATCACTTCCGCGGCACGTCGGTGCTCTCGCCGCCGGCGCCGGGCGAGGCGGACCCGCCGGGGACGGGACCGGATCTCGTCCAGGTGAAAGGGCAGGAAACCGCCAAGCGTGCCCTCGAAATCGCGGCCGCCGGCGGACATAATCTGCTGATGAGCGGACCGCCCGGCGCGGGCAAGTCGCTGCTCGCGGCCTGCCTTCCGGGTATCCTGCCGGAGCTGACGCCGAGCGAGGCGCTGGAAGTCTCGATGGTCGCGAGCGTCGCGGGCGAGTTGGCCGAGGGCCGCCTCATCCGCACCCGTCCGTTTCGCGCTCCGCATCACAGCGCTTCGATGGCCGCGCTGGTCGGCGGCGGCATCAAGGTACGGCCGGGGGAGGTGAGCCTTGCCAATCTAGGCGTGTTGTTCCTCGACGAGCTCCCCGAATTCCAGCGAGCGGTGCTCGATTCGCTGCGCCAGCCGCTGGAGACGGGAACGGTCAGCGTCGCGCGCGCCAATGCCCATGTCACCTTTCCCGCCCGCGTCCAGCTGGTGGCGGCAATGAACCCATGCCGGTGCGGCCATCTCGGAGATCCGGCGCTTGCCTGCTCGCGGGCGCCGCGCTGCGCCGCCGATTATCAGGCCAAGGTCTCGGGCCCGCTGCTCGACCGGATCGATCTGCACGTGGACGTTCAGGCGGTGGCGGCCGCAGACCTCGTCCTTCCGCCTCCGGCCGAAGGTTCGGCCGAAGTGGCCAAGCGCGTGAAGGCGGCGCGCGACCTCCAGACGGCGCGCTACGCGGCGCACGGGATCCGGACCAATGCCGAGGCCGACGGAGAGCTGCTCGACACTGTCGCAACACCCGACGAGCCCGGCCGCCGCCTCCTTGCCCAAGCCGCGGAGGCGATGCGGCTCAGCGCCAGGGGCTATCACCGCGTCCTGAGGGTCGCGCGCACGATCGCCGATCTTGCGGCCAGCGAAGCGGTCACCCGGGTCCATGTCGCCGAGGCGCTCAGCTATCGCCGGCAGGCGCCGCGGAAC
>JALYGI010000361.1 GCA_030777185.1 Pseudomonadota bacterium | reverse complement strand
AGATCAGACGACACTTTCAGGAAAAGCTCGGTCGCGACGGCGTTCAGCTGGTCCTTGTCCTGGCCCGAAATAGCGGCGCGCAGCCGGGAAGGATCATAGTCGGAAGGGTCAAGCCCCTCCTCGTTGATCCGCTCGATATAGCCGAGCAGGTCCTGCGCATCGGCCTTGTTCCACTCGATGACGGGCGGCGCGACCGGCGGAGCGACCGGAGCAACCGGCATTGCCGGCGCGACCTGCGCCTCCGGCGCGGCAGCCGGATCGGTTTGAGCATTCGCCGTGCCGGCAGCTGCGGCAAGAGCGATGACGAGCGAAACAAGGGGAAGCGTTTTCATACCGGCTCCTTTAACGCAAGTCAGTGCCTCAAGCCAGCTTTCGCCAGCCTGACTCACCGCACCTGGAATCGATTTCACCGCAACCGGTTCCCGCGCGCAACACTCTGATCAGGCGAGAAATTGTGCGGCTTGCCGAACAGCGTCCAAATTCCCGCGCCAAAAGAAAAGGGCGGCTGAACCAGCCGCCCTTCCTCTTGGTGCCTGGGACTGGATCTCAGCCGTGGTTGGTGGTGGTCGTCGCCACGTCGCGGTGCATCCAACCGAAATAGGCTGCCACCGCGCCGAGCAGGAGGTGGAGCCACACGTCGTTGCCGAACAAAGGCACAAGGCCGAACATGGTATTCAGCCCGGGAAGTATGCCGGCGATCGTGAACACGAAATAAATGATCGCTACGGACTTCGCATAGGTTTTGGCCGCGGACAGGCTCTTGTAAGCGAGCAGACCCCAGACGCCGAACAGCAGGTGCACGATGTTGTGCAATATGTTCACGGGGAAGAGGCCGAGAGCTTGACCGTAAAAGGAGTCGATGACGAGAGGCGGGTGGTTGGGGTGAGGCGGCGTAGCGAGCACGAAGCCTGAAACGCCGGCGAGCAGAAATGCAATTCCCCAAACGAGAGCGAAGGTACGTGTGTTCATAGAGAAGGTCTCCCTGTTCATCCTGTCTACGCAAACACGCGCGAAACTCGGCTACTTACTAAGCGCTGATCACTCATTCCGGTTCCGTCAGAATCCCGATATCCGGTTGATCCGGGTTAATGGGCGATCACGACCGACTGTGAGTCCGCGTCCTCATCCGAAACCAGCCGCGCGATCGCAGCCGCGATCTTCTCGCCGCCCTTCGCTGAGGGTTCGATTGGGTTGGCATAATCTTCGTCCTCGCTGCAGATCAGCCGGAGGTCGATGAGCGGAAGCCCCTCGCTGAAGGCGGCGCGGGTGATCACGTCGTTGAACAGCGCAAGCGCCGATCGGATGACGCGATGGTTCGGAGCGGTCGAGGGGGTGTCGTAGATGGTGCAGACCGCCGTCGGCAGCTCCATCCCGAGCACCGAGCGCAGCATGTCCACATAGGCGCGGGCGAAGCGCTCCTGCGCCTCGGCGAGCAGCGATATCGCCTCCGCCACCATCCTGACGCCTGAACTGAGGAGATGCGACTCTCCCAGCGCATCGTTGCCGCCCACGCTCACGACGAGGTGCGTGGCACCGGACGGTATGCGCGCGAGTTGGCCGGCAACGCTGCGCGTCACTGCGCCGTCGACGGCGCAGAGCGTCGCGGTCCAGGCGTCCGGAAGCGCGGAGCGGAGCTGCTTCACCACGTCCGGCTGGCCCGGCACGTAAACGCCATTGTCGAAGATGGAATCGCCGAGAAGGACAATGTGGCTCATGCGACCTCAAAGAGCCTAGCCGCCGATCAGTTCCTTCACCGCGCTAGCAAAAGCCGAGCCCCCGGCCGGGTCATAAACTCAAATACAGGTCCGGCTCGAGCTCATCTTGTCCTCACCTAGTCCTTGATGAGAAGGGCCTGCTTCACGCCTTCGGCAGAAGCGCGTAGCGCTTCCACCGCAACCGATCAGGCCCTAGGGCATCGAGAAGTTGATGCCCTGCGCCAGCGGAAGCTCGCGGCTGTAATTGATCGTGTTGGTCGCGCGCCGCATATAATTGCGCCACGCATCCGATCCGCTCTCACGCCCGCCGCCCGTCTCCTTTTCGCCCCCGAACGCGCCGCCGATCTCGGCACCGGACGGGCCGATATTGACGTTGACGATTCCGCAATCCGATCCCGCCGCGGACAGGAACTGCTCCGCCTCGCGAAGGTCGAGCGTGAAAATGGACGAGGAAAGCCCCTGCGGCGCCGCATTGTGAAGCGCGATCACTTGGTCGAAGCTCTGGTAGCGCATCACGTAAAGAATCGGCGCGAAGGTCTCGCGCAGCGTCACCTCGCTCTGCCCCGGCATCTCGACGATCGCAGGTGCCACATAATGTGCATCCGGTGCGGCTTCCCCGAACAGCCTGTCGCCGCCTTCCACCGCGCCGCCCTGTTCGCGTGCCTGGCGCAGCGCTGCCTGCATCGCATCGAGCGCCGCGCCGTCGATCAGCGGGCCGACCAGTACGCCGTCCCTGAGCGGATTACCGACAGGAATTGTGGACCAGATCTGCTTCAATCGCGGGACCAGCCTGTCATAGACGCTGTCGTGGACGAACAGGCGCCGCAGCGTCGTGCAGCGTTGGCCTGCCGTGCCGACGGCGGCGAACGCGATCGCCCGCTCGGCCAGTTCCAGATCCGCCGAAGGGGCGACCACCATGCCGTTATTGCCGCCAAGCTCAAGCAAGGTTCGCCCAAACCGCGCGGCCACCCGCGGGGCGACTTCGCGCCCCATCCGTGTCGAACCGGTCGCCGAGACCAGCGCAACGCGGCAATCGTCGATCAGCGCTTCGCCGGCTTCGCGGCCGCCCTGAACCACCACCGACAGGCCCGCCGGGGCATCGCCGAACCGCTCCATCGCCCGCTCGAAAAGCGCCTGCACCGCCACAGAAGTGAGCGGCGTCTTCTCCGAGGGCTTCCACACCACCGCATCGCCGCACACGAAGGCAAGGCAGGCATTCCAGGCCCATACCGCGACGGGGAAGTTGAAGGCGGAGATCACCCCCACCACTCCTAGAGGATGCCAGGTTTCCATCATCCGGTGGCCGGGCCGCTCCGTGGCGATGGTGAGGCCGTACAATTGACGGGAAAGTCCGACGGCGAAGTCGCAGATGTCGATCATCTCCTGGACCTCGCCCAAGCCTTCCTGGAGGATCTTGCCGGCTTCCAGGCTGACCAGGCGGCCGAGCGGCTCCTTCTCCTCGCGGAGCACCTCGCCGAACAGCCGCACCAATTCGCCGCGGCGCGGCGGCGGCACGCTGCGCCAGGCGAGATAAGCCTCCTGTGCCTGGCCGGTGGCAGCTTGCACGTCGGCAGGGTCGCTTGAATGAACACGGCCGAGCTCGCGTCCATCGATGGGCGAGCGAGCGACAAGATTACCGGATGCGAGCGCGTCGGCGGGCAGCTTCAGCCGATCGAAAACCGAGCGGAGTTCCTGGCGGGAGTCGAAGGAGGGGTCGATCATGCGGACGGCCTTACCCGGCGACAAGTGCTTTGGCTCGCCCCAATTTCTCGATCCCGGCTTCGATCGTGCGCGGCTGTTTGGCGAAGCAGAGCCGGATGACGCTGCGCACGGGATTCTCGTCGTAAAAGGCGGAGACCGGGATCGCAGCCACCCCCGCCTCGCGCACGGCGCGCTCGCAAAATGTCACGTCATCGGCATCGATGCCCGACGCATCGAGGTTGATCGAGAGGAAATATGTCCCCTCGGCCGGCAAGGTGGCAAATCCCGCTGCCTTGAGCTTGCGATCCATTGCGTCCCGTGCGTCGGCGAACCGGGCGCGCATCGCGCAATAATATTCGTCGTCCTTGCCAAGGCCGTAGGCCACCGCCGCCTGGAGGTTCGGAGGCGTCGCGAAGGTCATATATTGGTGTGCCTTCGAGATCGGCACCGCCAGCTCCGCCGGAGCGGTGATCCAGCCAACCTTCCAGCCGGTGAGCGAGAAGATCTTGCCCGCCGAGCCGATCTTCACCGTCCGCTCGCGCATCCCGGGCAGCGATGCCAGCGGAACCATCTTGCCGCCGTCGAAGACAATATGCTCCCAAACCTCGTCGGTAAGGGCGATGAGGCTGCGCTCGACGCAGACCTCCGCAACGGCTTTCAGCTCGCTTTCCCCGAACAGCCGCGCCGTGGGATTGTGCGGATTGTTGAAGATGAGGAGCCGGGTGCGCGGGCTCAATGCTTGCTCGATCTTCTCCCGCGTGATGCGCCAGTCCGGCGGCTCCAGGCGCACGAAGCGCGCGACGCCCCCGGCACGGCGAACCAGCGGCACATAAGCATCGTAGAGCGGCTGGAAGAGCAGCACCTCGTCGCCGGGGCTGACCAGCGCCATGATCGCCGACGCCAGCGCCTCCGTCGCACCCGAAGTGATCGTGACCTCGTTGAGCCCATATTCGATCGCTTGGTGCCGCGCATAATGTTGCACGACAGCCTGCCGAAGCTCCGGCAATCCGCGCATCGGCGCATATTGGTTCGATCCGGTGCGAAGCGCGTCCGCCGCACGGAGGACGACGTCGTCGGGCCAGCCGAAGTCCGGAAAGCCCTGCCCCAGGTTGATCGCCTGATGCTCGGCCGCAAGCATCGACATATGCGCGAAGATCGATGTCGGCTGCTGCGCGAAAAGCGGGTTCATAACCGCTCGATCAGGCCCATCGCAGCGGCCGGGTTGCGCTCCTTGGCGCCGCTGATCATGAAAAGGTAGGCGTCGCGGGGCTGCACCGGCGCGGGATCGGCATTGTAAGGAAGGCCCGGTGGGCTTTCCCCCGCGGCCCAGGCGCGGGCGATGCCGGCCCAGCGGTCGAGCGCCGCCGGCTCGTATCCGGTCGCCACCTCTTCCCGCGCACACATCAGGCGAGCATAGACGAAGTCGCCGCTGATATCGGCGACGCAGGGGAAATCGTCGCTGTCCCCGAACACGATCGCGGCTCCCGCCGCGCGCGCCATGGCGATGAAGCGGGAATCGCGGAAGCTTTCGTGCCGCACCTCGATCGCGTGGCGCAGCGGGACGCCGTCTTGGCTTCCAGGGAGCAGCTTCAGGAACGCCTGGAAGTCGTCGGGATCGAACCTTTTCGTCGCCATGAACTGCCACATGATCGGCCCGAGCTTGTCGCCAAGTTCGGTGATGCCCTGGCCGCAGAAGCGCTCGACCCCCTCACCACCCTCGCCCAGCACCTTCTTGGTGGTGCAAAACCGCGAGCCCTTGATCGTGAATTTGAAGCCGTCCGGAACCGTCTTGGCCCATTTCGCGAACAGATCGGGCTTCTGGAGCTTGTAATAGGTGGCGTTGACTTCGATCGCGCTCAGCTTCGAGGCCGCATATTCGAGCTGCTTCGTCTTCGGCAGGCCCTCCGGATAAAAGGTCTTCCGCCACGGATCATAGTCCCAGCCGCCGATCCCGACGCGTATCTGCCCTTTCGTCATCCTGTCTTGCGGTCTAGCGCCCTTACGGTCAGGAGCAAAGCCGTGCACGGAAGCGGCAGACTTCAGATCAACCCGGCGCTCCGCCGCTCCTATGATTTGAGGGGCGTGGTCGGAAACACCCTCAACCGCATGGACGCCCACGCGCTCGGGAGGGCCTTCGCCGGCCTTGCACGCGCCCGCGGCCTGCGGCGGATTGCGGTTTCCCGCGACGGCCGCTTGAGCTCGCCCGAACTGGAGCCGGAGCTGGTCCGCGGCCTCATCGAGGGCGATTGCCACGTCTTCCGCATGCCGATCGGCCCGACGCCGCTCGTTTCCTTCACCATCCACCGCCTGGGGCTCGACGGCGGGATCATGATCACCGGGTCGCACAATCCGCCCGATCAGAACGGCTTCAAGCTCCACCTCGGCGGCCATCCGCTGTACGGGGACGCTCTTGGAGCGCTTTGGGAAAGCGATTGCGCCGCCGCGAGCGGCGGCCAAGTCGAGGATGTCGATCTCAGCGAAGACTATCTCGCCGCCTTGCTGGCTGAAATCGACCAACTGCCACCCTTCTCCGCCGCGTGGGACAGCGGCAACGGAGCGACGGGGGGGATCGTCGAGCGGCTGATCGCAAAGCTTCCCGGGCGCCACCTACCGCTCCACACCAGGATCGACGGCCGCTTCCCCAATCACCACCCAGACCCTTCGGTCTCGGCAAACCTCGCGGACCTCGCCGACGCAGTGCTCTCCGAAGGGCTCGACCTCGGCATCGCCTTCGACGGCGACGGGGACAGGATCGGGCTGGTCGATTCCGCGGGCGAGATCGTCTGGGCGGACCAACTCCTCCTGCTGCTCGCGCGGGACGTGCTAAGCGAGCAGCCCGGCAGTGCGATCGTCGCCGACGTGAAATCCAGCGGCACCTTGTTCGACGGCATCGCGGCGGCGGGCGGCCGGCCGCTGATGGGGCCCTCCGGCTACGTGCTCGTCCGCGAGCGGATGATGCGCGAGGGTGCGCCTCTCGCCGGCGAGATGAGCGGGCACATCTTCTTCGGCGACCGCTGGCACCATGCCGACGACGGGCTCTACGTCGCTATGCGAGCGATCCGCGCGCTCGCGCGCTCCAGCATGAGCCTTCGCCAGTTCCGCGAGAGCTTGCCGCCGACCTTCGCTACCCCCGAAATCCGCCTCCCCTGCGGCGACGAGCGGAAGGCGGAGGTACTCGGGGCAATCGCCGAACGGATCGGCGACACCGCGAGCATCGACCGCACCGATGGCCTGCGGGTGATGGAGGAGGACGGCTGGTGGCTGCTCCGCGCCTCCGGCACCGAGCCAAAGCTCACCGCCCGCTGCGAGGCCAAGGATCCTGCTTCGCTGGAACGGCTGAAGAAGATCCTCGCTGAGCTCCTGCGCGAACAGGGGTTGTCCTTTTGAAGCTCCCGGAGAGGCGAGGAACAACCGGCTGATCGAAACTCGGTGAGCGGCTCCGGACCGTGCGTACCTTGATCAATTTCTTCGTTCTGGCTGATGAAGTTTAACTGCTTCTGTCTGCACCCCGTCTGGGGTAGCTTCCCTGAGGAGCAAGCCATGAACCGGAGCGAAATCGGCCGTCTGGACCCAACCAGGACCTACTGGGTGCCGGCCGTCGTTTCGCCTCAAAGGGATTGGGTCGGCGCTCCCGGCTGCCGCAGGGGAGCTCGGTTCATGGTCAACACGGACACGCTTCGCGTCAGCCGCCTAGAGATCGGCACGTTCGACAGGAAGCTGAGCTGCCTCGACTGGATCATGCGTCACCGCGCCAACCTGAATCGGACGCTGCCGGGAGCCACAATCCGCGCGGTTCCGCTCGACCGCTGGCTGATCGGTCTCGAATGATTTCGCCGCCGAGCGGCACGGGGGCATAGCCGCCTGAGCTGAAGGGACCATTCCGCGGCCCAGGACTGCTTTCAGCGGGCTTCCGAAGCTCG
>JALYGI010000360.1 GCA_030777185.1 Pseudomonadota bacterium | reverse complement strand
GAGTTCGCACCTCGCACATCGAAGGCGAAGTTTGGCGTTCGACCGCCGAAGCTGCCGCCGCCCCTGAAGCCATCGGAAAGGTTTGGCCCGCGGGCGAAATTGCTGAATGCGGAGACCGCCACCCGATAGGTGCCAGCGGCAAGCGTCTGCCGCAGGAAGGTGTCGAAGCGGCTCCCGGTCGTAGGATCCGCCGGCACATTTTCCCCGCCGTCGTCATTCTGCGCAATCAGGGCCCCGGCTGCATTGAACAAGGCGAGGATCGGATCGAAGCCGCCGGAGGGGATCACCTGCCCGGCCGAATTCGTGCCCCCTGCATAGGAGTAGGTGAGGAGGGTGACCGTGGATTCCGCATTGATCGTGAAGTCGAAGAATAGAACATCATTTTCGGTGGCGAGAGTGCCCACGAACGAGAAGTTGGTGCCGCCGGACGGGTTCGGCTGCGCAGTCATTCGGCCCACCAGCAGGCCGCCTCCGCCCACCGTGACGCCGGCGAATTCGGTGGCCGTGCCGGTATTCTGAACGAAGATGTTGGTGCCGGCGAGAAGCTGGACGCCGCCCGCCTGGATGTACCCGGCCGCATTGACCGGCCCATCGTTGGTCCTCAGGGCCTCCTCGCGGCCGCTGAAGTTCGGGTCCGCCCGCAACCGGTCAGCCAGCGCTCGACTGGTGACGACGATGTCGCCTCCCAGCAGTCGGAGCGTGCCTGCCGGTCTGCCGTTGGCGTCCGACAAGGTGATCCCGCCGGGCGTGATCACCTCGAGCCGCCGGGAGCCGGTCACGCTGATCGTGAGGTCTGCCGGCACGTTGGTAAGGCGCACGGCTCCCTCGACTTGAAGGAAGCCCGGGGTGGCGACATTGACCTGCCTTACCGCGCCCAGATCCGCGCCTGTAGCCGTGAAATCGCGGACGACCAGGTCCGGCACTCCGGATGCGAGACCCTGTGCCGCAACGTTGAAGGTGATGCTTCTGGCTTCGACCCTGCTCGCCTCCTCGGCTGTCAGCGTGTAGCCCGGACCCTGCGTGGTTCCGAACAGGACCGCCTGACGTCCCGTGTTGGTGGCTGCCAAGGTCACCGCTTCCGTGCTCTCATTGCCGATGTTGGCACCCGAGCCGATATTGATGTCGCCGGAGGTGAAAGAGAGCTGCGGCCCCGTCACCGTGCTGGTCGCGCCGGGCGTAGAATGGCTCACGGCAATGGTACCGCCGGCATTGGCCAGCAGGCCGCCGCGGACGTTGAAGATGCCGGGGCCGGCAGCGCTGATGTTCAAATTCTGCGGAGTCGAGATCGAGGCAGCGCCGGTCACCGTCACGGAAGCATTGGCCGCGTTCACCAGCGAAGGAACATTGGTACGGTTCACCGCGGTTCCGTTCGGAGCAGTCCCGGTAAACTGGCGGGGTGAGCTGCCGCTCGCCGTCAAACTCAAGGTGCCGATCGTCGCGCTGCTGTTCTGCACATCCAGGAAGACATTGCCGGTCTGGCTGGGTCCGGTACCCCCGGCAGCGATGCCGGCCGCTCTTGCGGTAAGGCTTGTGACGTTCACCGTCGCCGGCGCGGTGCCCTCGAAGACGTTCGTCGCCAGCAGCCCCGCACCGCCACCAACTCCCACTCCCGAATTCCCGCGAACGGTGGTGCTGCCACCCTGAAGGCCGCCCTGTCCACCTGTCCCGTTGGCGATCAGCTGCGCCTGACTCGCGTTGAGGGCGCTTCCGCGGGCTAGCAGGGCCACATCTCCGCCCACGCCGACGCCGCCGGCGCCGCCGGCGCCGGCCGTCGATCCCTCGCTGCCCGTTCCGCCAGCACCGCCGGAACCGCCGGTAGCGCTGCTGTCGGCAACAACTACGCCCAGCGACGCTGAGCCGTTGAAGGTGGTGGCTGTCGACGCATTCCCGCCGCTTGCCGTTCCGACATTGATGAAGCCGCCATAGGCCGCGCCGCCCGCCCCGCCTGCTTCTCCAGGACCGCTGCTATTGCTTCTGCCCGCGCCGCCGGCGCCGCCCGCCGCGCTGACGTTCAAAGTGGTTCTGTCGCTGATGATGCGGCCATTTACCGCTTGTGCAGTCACGATCGCCGAGCCGCCTTGTGCAGCGCCCCCTGCTGCGCCGGGACCGCCGGCGCCGCCACTGCCGCGGGCGTTCAGGACGACGGTATCGATGTCGACCGTGCTGGCTGCAGTGTCGCCGAAGCCGGTAACGAAGGTGACACCGCCAATGCCTTTGCCTCCAGCTCCGCTCGATCCAGCACCACCGTTGCCGCTGCTCGTAATGGTGACGGAGGTTCCGGTGATAGTGCCTCTGCGGGCGGATACCGCCGCGCCCGTTGTCAAGATCGTCTGATCCCCTGGCGTGAACCCGCCAATGCCGTCCCCGCCAGTTGCGCCATTACCCCCCCGGCCGCTTGCGCTGAGGCTGGCATTCCCGAAGTTGACTCGTCCATCTTCGGTGAAAATCACTGCAAGGCCGCCGGTGCCCGTGCCGCCAGCGCCCGTCCCAGTGCCGGCGCCGCCGGTGCCGTCGGCGTTGACCTCCACCACGCCAACCGTGAGGGTGCCGCCGCTCGTCGCAAAGGCTCTGGCGCTTCCGCCCTTGCCCGCGCCGCCGGCCGTGTTCGCGACCGGTCCGGCCCCGCCCTGGCCTTGAGCGGAGATCGTCGTGATGCCGGTTACACTGACACTTCCATTATTGGTGGCGCTGAGGCTGGCCGTGCCGCCGGTACCGCTGAAGCTGGTCGAGTCGGCGCTTGTGGCGGAAGCGCTGGCACTGGCGGAGATCCTGGCCGCTCCCGTCACTCGAATCGTGCCGCCATTGGCCTCGATCCGAGCCGAGCCGCCCTGGGAGTTTCTCCCCGATGTTTGGACGCTGGAATCGACCGAAGCGCTGCCGGCGACGTTAACCGTGCCCCCGCTTCGTGCAAAAAGTAACGACTCCGTAGCAAACCCAAAGGAGCCGACGCTTACGTTGCCGCCAATCGTAAGCGTCCTTCCGTCAGAGGCGCCAACATGCGATCTTCCGCCGAACGACAGCAACGAAAGGTCACCAGCAAAGCTGGACGCAGCGCTGTTCGCGATGGCGAAAACGTCGGTGTTCGCGAAAGCCCTGACGTTTGAGGTGAAAGTGCCGGGGCCGATGATCAGATTAGAAGCCGTCGTTCCACCCGGGACGGAAAGGCCAGTCGTTGTTTCTCGAACGCTCCTTCCGGAGGACAGGATGATCTGGCCGTTCTGGACGGCCGCACTGGTGGCAGCATCAAAGCCGACTGAGCCCTGCAGGACCATCGTGAGCGCCTGGTTCTTCGGGACCGCGACCATGTAGACGCGATGGTTGTCGGTCGCTGATGTCGACGCCGGGCCGCCGGTGGAGCCAGTGTGCGAAAGCGGGTTGGCGACGCTGGTGCCGGTGTTGACGGTGATGTCAAACAACCCGTTATTGATCACGAGATCCACCGACTCTGCCATGATGAGCCCGGCAGAGCCGTTGACCCTGATCGAGCCGGCCTGATCGACGCGCGGCGCAATGAGGCCGACATAGCTGCCCTCCGACAGCGCGTTGATGCGTGCGCCTTGCTGGACGACGACGGCGGCCTGGCTGCCTGCTGTCCCCCGAAGCGAAATGTTGCCGCTGGTGCCAATGAATTGCCCGCTCTGGTCCCGGACCGGGTCGAGCGTCGTGAGCAGCAG
>JALYGI010000359.1 GCA_030777185.1 Pseudomonadota bacterium | reverse complement strand
TTGCACTTCGGGGCAGTAGACCCAGTTCCCTCTCGATAGCGGGCTTGGCGATGGGCTTAGGCGTCGCCAGCATGCACTACACCGGCATGGCGGCGATGCGCATGCACGCGGATGTCAGGTACGACTGGCCGCTGGTCGGACTGTCAATCGCGATCGCTATCGCCGCGGCCACGGCAGCGCTGTGGCTCGTGTTTAATCTTCGCACGCTCCACATGCGGATCTACGGTGCCGCCGCCATGGCTGTCGCGGTGGCCGGCATGCACTACACGGCTATGGCCGCGACCACATTCATCCGCCGTCCCGGCCCACCCGCAGAGCTCGCCTCTGGACTAGCCGAACCCACGATGGCCGCGGCTGTGGCACTCGCGACTCTCGTGGTCGTCCTGATAGGACTCGCTGCCGCCCTCGTAGACAAGCGGTTCGCCGAGCAGAAGGATTGGATGCGCCAGCTTCAGGACGCGAGGGAGCGGGCCGAGATCGCCGCACGTGCGAGGGGCGACTTCCTGGCAATGGTGAGCCAGGAGATCACAGTCCCTATGACTGGATTGCTACGTGGCATTGACGATTTGGCTGTCGAGAAGTTACCGCCTAGGCAGCAAGCGCACCTCGACAGCATCTGCGCATCCGGTCGGCACCTTTTCAACGTCATCAACGACATCCTCGATTTCTCCAGACTGGAAAGTGGGAGCATCGAGCTCGAGCAGGTCGACTTTTCGTTGCCGGACGTGCTGGAGCGGCTTTGCGGGATCCTAAACCCGCTGGCGGTGGAACGTGGGCTGGAGCTTCGGTTCGAGTTGGATGAACACTGCTCCGGGATCATTCGGGGTGACCCGATGCGCCTCAGGCAGGTGCTCCTGAACCTGGCGGACAATGGTATCAAGTTCACCGAAAGCGGCTGTGTTACCGTTGCCGTGGCGTGCAGCGCTCCAGAACCCGAGTTCAGAGTCCGCTTCGAAGTTCGTGACACCGGCATCGGAATTGCACCGGATGAACAGACCGAGCTCTTCACCGCCTTCGCCCAAGCTGATCCCTCAACCAAACAACGCCATGGCGGGAGCGGCTTGGGATTAGCGATAAGCAAGCGCCTTGTAGAGGCTATGGGTGGCGAGATCGGCGTCATCAGCATCCGCGGCGCAGGCAGCCTTTTCTGGTTTGAAGTCCCTTTCAAGCGCGGCGATACGGCTCATCTGCCGAAGCCGGGCAGCGGTTCCGTGGAGCACTCTTTGGCCGCCGAGTTCGACGCGAGCTATTTCGATCGAATATCCCGCAGGGCTTCACCTGCTTAGTACATGCTCCTGCTAGTTTTGCGGGGATCGGGGCACGTCCATGGAGCAAATCAAATTCATCACTTCGATGTGGCTGCTGGTTGCGGCGGGGGCGGCACTGCTTGGGCGTGATAGAGGGCAATCGGCAATCAAATGGGGACTACTTGGGCTGCTCTCCGGCCCCTTCGCTCTCCTTGGAGCGGCAGCGCTCCCGCCCAGGGGCGGTGATCATCAGGTCGATTCTCCCCGCTAAGTTCAGACCCGACATATGAGAGTGACAGGGATGCGACAGCCCTAACCCGTCGACACCTCGGTCCCACCCCCAGCATGGCGTTAACGGGCCTTTAGCTCACGCTGGCCACCTTTACAGGCGGGAGGACTCGGGGAATGGGACTTACTCTAAAGCGAAAAGCACGATTTGCGGCGCGGGCACCGCGCGATGTACGCTCCATCCGAGCTGCGCTTCTTCTGCCCGACGACCGTGAGATTTTCGTTCACATCAGGAACATGTCGAATGGCGGGTTCATGGCCATTGCCGATGAAGAACTCACAGTGGGCACATGGCTTGGGGCGCATATTCCCGGCCGCGGAATCTTGAGAGCTCAGGTTCGATGGTTCGAAAGCGGAATGCTGGGCGTTCAGTTCGAAAGGCCGCTGGCGTTGCAACCGATTACTCTAATTTGTGCCAAATTTCTACTGGCGGGCTGCAAAACGAAGGTCCGCTTCGGGCGCATCATGGCTGCTATGGGCGACATGCGGACATTGCGGGCCTCGCGTTGA
>JALYGI010000358.1 GCA_030777185.1 Pseudomonadota bacterium | reverse complement strand
GGGAAGTGCGTCACGGTAAGGACCTTTCTGCACGATCAGCCGATCAACGCGCATGAGATCGAGAAACGGCACGCCCGTCTCGGGCTCGGGCCCGGCTATCCTGCGACCCGCCTCGGGACAGCTCTGGCTGGCCCACTCGCTGCACAACAGGAGCTTCAAGGGACGATGGCCAACTCCGGTAAAGCCGTTGATATAGGATCGACCCGTTTCCAGGAACGCCAGCCCCGTCTGGAATTCACCCGCAGCGTCGGCGTCCGGGGCGTTGCCGTTCCAGAAGAGAAAGCCGTTCGTTCTCGGCGCTGCGGCTGTCATACCCTCGGCCCCGCGCACGCCCTCGATGAGGCTGTTCGGATTGGAAAAATTACCATTGTTAACGATTTTAGCGTGGGTGATCGCGAAATAGAATGTGGCGCTCCCGGCAAGTACGACCACAGCCAAGACCGGCATGGTCCGCTCGAAGGCGAGGAACAGGCCGAGGGCGACGATCGAGGCCGCACCAAAGGCGAGGTGGAACAGCGTTCCCTGGGGGGTGACCTGGATGGACAGGATCGCGGAGACGATCAGGGTTGCGGCCGCGACGGCAACGCGTTTGCGCGAAAAGCTGAAGCCGGCTTGCGTCACCGCAATGAAGAGCAACAATAAGATGGTGACGTGCAGATAAGGCAGCCAGCGGATGAAGAAACGGATGATCATGAATTCGGTTGGACCCTGCATGGCCCAGATGATCAGCCCGGCCAGGACCAGGAGGGACACGACCGCCGGCTGCCGCCAGTTGAAATTTTTCCAGTTCACCAGTGCGAACAGCGGGAACACGAACCAGGCAAGGTAAAAAATTGGGGTCCAGACATGCTGGAAGCCGCCATAGATATTCATCATTCCCCTGTGCAAAGGCGCACTCAGTTGCAGGAGGTCACGAAGATTGGGGGTAAGAAAGTCCGTGTTGACCACGGTCGTGTTGCGGGCGGCCACCTCACCGGCCGAGGTGACGGCAATAAGTGCAACGGCGCTCAGCAGAACGGCCGTGAATGGGATCGCGACGACGCCGAGGGCGGGCCTGACGCTGCGGGCCTCCACCCCCCGCTCGGCAGCGACCAAGAGGCTGACAAGCGCCAGCATCATCATGGCATGCGGGAACCCCGCTGTAATCGTGAGATAGGAAAAAACGATTGCTAGAGCCGAAGCCAAGCGTGAGCGATGCGCGAAGCGCAGGAAGGCCCAGGCCCAAACGAGCCAGGCCGCCGAGGAGAAGATCGGGAACCAATTGGATGCCGACCAGTAGCTGAGGAAATTGTTCATCGCGAAGACTAGGGCGACCAGCCAAGCCCAACGCGGGGCTATTCCATAGCTGCGGGCCAACATCC
Source organism: Pseudomonadota bacterium (assembly GCA_030777185.1). Taxonomy (GTDB): domain Bacteria; phylum Pseudomonadota; class Alphaproteobacteria; order Sphingomonadales; family Sphingomonadaceae; genus Allosphingosinicella. The sequence continues at coordinate 1,833 of JALYGI010000358.1, read as the reverse complement.
AGGTGCCCGGTGTGAGCACCGCATAATAGCTGCAAGCAAGGAATGCTGCACCAGTCGCATGGTCGTCAATCGAAGGCAGGATCCAATAAAGGATCATGCTGAAAGGATTGAAGATAGCGTACTGGAATTCCCCGGCGATATTGCTGCCTAACCAGGCGTTGAGCGTTAGAAGTGGGAATTCTCCTGCCCTAAGGAGTCGCCCGATATGGTAGAACATCGGAACGAACTGGTTCTCCATATCGTCATACAGGTAGAAGCGGTGCTTGAAGATGACGGGAAGGAGGCCGACTGCGAGGCCCAGCAAAGCCATCCCGGCGAGAAGGGGGAGCTCCCGCACTCTGATCTGGTGCAAAGTCATTCAGGACAGCCCCCCTTCATGCCTTAACTGGGTATTGAACCGCACGAGGGCGGCTCCGAACGCTTCGGGCTGCCGAATTCTCCTCGTCAGGAAACGCGTTCGTGGCCCTCCGGGACGCTTATCCGGGCTTCATTTCTGCCGCAACGAGCTTCTGGCGTGACAGCATGCCTCTCAAGCCGCGATGGCCGGCCCAAAAGCGCAGCCAATCCCGCCCTTAGGCTGGGGTACGGCTCGGCGGTATGGGGTGCGGAGCCGCGATATCATGAGAGACCCGGCTCCCGCGGGCAGCAGGCAAGTGGAGCTATGGCCATATCCGACGCGATGTGCTGAAGCGAGCCCGCCGCCGTTCCCAAAGATTTGAACGCCAAAGCTCGACGGAGGCCACCATCTCAGAGACGGAAGAATCATGACCATAGCTCAGCGTTCCGACACTTCGCCCATCGCTCGCGGCGTCTTTTGGTCGGTTCTGGGTCTTTCGCTGATCGTGGCGGTGGTGAAGCGGCTCTGGGTCATCGCTCCACCGGGCTTCCCGCTCGGCGAAGGAGGATTGTTCGTCCTTTTCTCGCAGACGATCCTCGGCAACGCGTTCGCGCTGCCTGCCGAGGTCACCTACGGCGGAGTCACCATTCCGTTCGCTTATCCTCCCGCAGCTTTCTATTTGGCCGCAGCCGTGGCCAAGATCAGCGGCGCTGATCTTCTCGACGTTTATTATTGGCTTCCCCTTTCGCTCAATCTTCTGGCGGTGCCTGCCTTCTGCTTTCTCGCAGCGCAGCTCACCCGCGATCGAATTGTCTTCCTTTGCGCGTCGCTCCTTTATGTGCAGCTGCCCGAGAGCTTCCTCTGGCAGATCACCGGCGGAGGCTTGCCCCGCTCCCTCGCCGCGGTTTTTGCATTGCTGGCGGTCGGTCTGGCGCTTCGGGCTACAACGAGCCGCTCCAGGAAGGAGCTGCTCCTGAGCGGGCTCTGCATCGGCTTTGCCATTCTGTCCCACCTCGAATGGGGGATGTTCGCGGCCATTGGAGCGACGCTCGCCTTTCTGACCAGGTCGGCCCTCAGAAAGGCCGTGCTGCTGACGGCGAGCGCGGGCGTCATTTCGCTTCTGGTGATCCTGCCTTGGCTCCTGGCGGTATTGGCCCGCCACGGAGTCGATCCGTTCCTCTCAAGCTCCAGCGCAAGCGCTTGGAACATGGGCGCTTCCCTCAGCGCCGCGATCCGCGGGCGAATGTTCGGGATCCTCATCTGGCCGGCGATCCTCGGGGCCGTCTTCACGATCAGCCGTGGTCAATGGTTGCTGGTCTCCTGGGTGATCATGGCCGTGCTGCTCACCCCCCGGATGGGAAGCGCCGCGGGCTACGGAATTCCGGCTTCGCTGCTGGCGGGCTACGGCTTCAAGGCCGTAGGCGAATTCGCCAACCGTTTGTTCGTCACCGGGACGATCTCGTTCGCGAAGGAAGCGCGCCTTGCTGAGCGACCAT
>JALYGI010000357.1 GCA_030777185.1 Pseudomonadota bacterium | reverse complement strand
GGCCGGTGATGCGGCGTGTCTTGCCGGACGGCCATGAACTCACGCTTCGGGTGGAACTAGAGCATCAGGAAATCAGCGAGCTGGCGACCCGCCTGGAAACGCTGGAGCAGGCTTCCGACGAGCGCCGGCAGGTGCTGGCTCGCCTCGTCGAGCTTCTTCGGGAGGACGTTCGGGACGAGGAAGACAAGCTCTTGCCTCGCTTGCAGATGAAGCTGACGGGCGCACAGCTTCGGCGTCTAGGTGTCCTTTGGGAAACTGTGCGTGGAATTGCGCCCACCCGTCCACACCCCATTGTCTCGCGGCGCCCTCCCGGCAATGTGTTGGCCGCGTTGCCGCTCGCCATTCTAGACCGCGGCCGTGATGGAGTGGACGCTCTCGTTCATCGTGGGTCCGGAGCTGCGACATCGCCTCTCAACGCGCTCAGTTCCGCATTGACCCGAGCATCGCACGCGGTGGAGCGGCTCCCTGGAATGAAGCGCGGGGAAGACCCGGCGACGCGGCTGGGCCGGAAATGGCGTGTCGGCTGGGGCGCGGCCGCCCTCGTCACGGTTGTGAGCGCGTCGGCCGTGATGGCGCTGACGCGCCGCCGACGCTAGGTCGCGGCTGCCGGTAGCGCGACCTCCTTCCGCTTGTGCTTCCCTTCGGCGCACCGCCTCCTCGGCTGCGCCACCAACCGCGACACCGCGGCAATGACTGGTATTTTCCGTGGCTAAGCTCGCGGGGCGGTGCCCTTCTCCCGGCATAAACGGAGCTCCAGTTCTCACGTGGGCACTTCAGGTCCGGAGGATTGCCAGCCGATTGCTATTAGGGGTGGCATCCTCAGTCCCGCCACTCATATGCTTGATCGGGTCAGCACCTTTTTGGCCGATCTAAGGCCAGCGAGCAGAAACCCCTTCGCCTTGGAAGTCGCAAGGGCTGGTTGCGGCTCCTCATGAAGGAGCTCTTCCTGGGGAGTGACGTGGAGCTGACGCCCGTCCCGCTCCACCAGCGTCATTCGCCCGTCCGTGTCGAAGAATAGTGACCACTTTCCGGAGGCCCCGTCCGTCATGAATGGGAGGGTTCCAGCACAAGGCAGCTGTTGATACGCCACAAAGCATGGGACGAGATCTCGCTGCTGCACCAGGCGCGCCACCCGGTCGTTCCTGAACTTCGCGGTAACTCCTCGAGCACATAAGGCATGCGCCAGCTCGAAGGCCGTCAGAACGTCTGTCTCGGCGATTTCGATTCCGAAGCGCTGCCGGAGCTCAGAGGAGGTGAAGCGCAGCACATCAATCTGCCCGAACGGGAGGGCATGACCATCAACATGCTTCGTCTCAAACCTACAAAGCTGGGCGGCAGCGTCGCTGGGAACCCTGATGATCATGGGCCAAGCAACTGCCGCCAACGCCCTCTGTTCCCGCTATTGAACTGTTTTAAAAAGCTTTCTCATATCTGACACGCACCTCGCATTGGGCGGGAGCGCGTGAGTCTCTCAGCCGTCGAAATCTCATCAGGCCCGAGGATGGCGCGGGCATAAACAGTCTGGATGAACGGGAGCAGGTTGTTTCGCGTGTTGATGCGAATGTCCGCCTTCGATTTTGTCGCCGTTTGTGGTGAGCTAAGTAGGTTGCTTTCGTTGGCTTCGTGCACGCCCTGACGGCACTCAGCGGGCGGCGGCGCGCCGGACCTCAGGTCTGCGCTCGCGCTCGAGCAGCTCCTGCTGGCGGTAGAGTTCCGCGACCAGCGGCTCATAGGCGTCGCGCTTGCCATGGGGGCGCGGGACGCTGAAGAGGCCGAACTGCCTATGGCGCTCGTCGTCCCAGCCGGGGAAGCTCGCGATGGGGTAAAGGCAGACGCCCTCCACGGGAACGCCCTGCCGAATCGATTCGCGGACCTCGTCGCAAACATAGTGGAACCAGGCGGCGCGCGCGGATCCTTCGGCGCCGGTTTCAGTGATGAGGAGCGGGCGCCCGTAGCGCTGGTACGTCTCGACCAGCATGTCGGCGAGCGGGCGGTAATCGTGATGCCCGAGCGGGACAGTCGAGCCTTCCAGATACCATTGATTGTCCGAGTAGAAGTTGAGCCCCACCGCATCCAGCCATTCCGGCGAGCCGCCGAGCTCCGGCGCGATGCGGCCGCTCAGCATGTCGTAGGTATGATATTGGCTGAGCCGCTTGCGCTCCGCGGCCTCGGCCTCGGCGGGAGCCTTGGCAAGTATGTTGATGAGCGGCTCCGCCCAGATGAAGCGGCAATCGGGATCGACCTCCCGCATCGCGCGCATGCCCGCGACCGCGGTTCGGACCAGGTGGCGCTTCAGCCAACCTTCCTCGTCGGGACCGATGGAGGGGAACACGCCGTTCCTGGCCGCCCAGGTGAGGAAGGAGATCTCATTCAAGGGGCAGACGATCGCGGCCGTGCCGGTCACCTCGCGGTGGAGCCGTACCGCCTCCGCCGCGAAGCGGGCATAGGAGAGGATGAACTCCGGGCCTGCCTGGTCGAGATGATCGGGCGAGCCGTAGTGGAAGAGGTCCCACATCACCTGGACGCCGCTCTCGGCCGCCGCTTCCAGCATGGGCAGCCAGCTCGACCAGTCGTAGCGGCCCGGCTCCCGCTCGATCAGGTGCCAGCGAAGGCCGTCGCGGATGGTGAGCAGCCCATGCTGCGCGCAGCTCCGATAATCGTCGCGGACGAGCCGATCGTGACCGGTGCTGGCAATCAGATCGAGGCGGACGCCGTCGCTGCGGCGGCGGTGGGACGAGCATTCGAAGCCCGCCATGTAGAAGCTTTTGAAGGGGATATTGGCCATGACCGCTGCCAATCCCCGGCGGCCCATAGGGTTGCAGGGGCGAGGCGAAAATTTGGCTACCCTTGATTGAGCTCCGAGTTGATCAACCCACACCGCTCACCCCGGGCAATCCACGCCTCC
>JALYGI010000356.1 GCA_030777185.1 Pseudomonadota bacterium | reverse complement strand
GGGATCCGTGGTCATGGCCGCCTCTTGCCCCCCGCGGCCGCTTCGCACAAGCAGGACGCCTTGCAGCAAGGAGGGCTTCAACCCATCTGCAACAGAGTTGCAGCTAAGTCACAGTAGACATTTTCATGATGGTAGAGAACGAAGCACGGATGGCGGATCTTTATTCAGAGCTGGGCGTGGCGCGAAGCGCGGCAGAGGCCGACATCAAGAAGGCCTACCGAAAGCTCGCCAAGGAGCTCCACCCGGACCGTAACAAGGACAATCCCAAAGCGGCGGAGCGCTTTTCGAGGGTGACGCGCGCCTATGACATCCTGATGGATAAGGACAAGCGCGCCCAATATGATCGGGGCGAGATCGACGAGGAAGGCAATCCGCGCATGCCGTTCGGCTATGGCGGCGGCGCGGGCGCGGGCGCAGGCGGCGGCTTCAGGCGGCCCGGCGGCTTCGAAGCCGGCGGTGAGACTGCCGATCTGTCGGATCTTTTCGAGGGGCTGTTCGGCGGCGCGCAAGGCGGCCGGAACGGCGGAGGCTTCGGCGGATTCGGGGGCTTTGGCGGCGGCGGTGCGCGCAGGCCGCCCCCCCAGAAGGGCGCGGACGTCGGCTACCGGCTCGCGGTGTCCTTTGCCGACGCGGCAACGCTAAAGGAGCAAAGGGTCAATCTCGGCAACGGCAAGACGATCGAGATCAAGCTGCCCAAGGGGGTCGAGGAAGGCGCCAAGATCAGGCTTTCCGGTCAGGGCGAGCCCGGAGCGGCGGGACCGGGCGATGCGATCGTCACCATCCACATCACTCCCCACCGCTTCTTCACGCGCGAGGGCGACAATATCCGTCTTGATCTTCCGGTCACGCTCGACGAAGCGGTGCTCGGCGCTCGCGTCAAGGTGCCGACGGTGGACGGGCCGGTGATGCTGAGCGTGCCGAGCGGCTCGACGTCCGGCAAGGTCCTGCGGCTCAAGGGCAAGGGCTTCACCAACAAAGCGGGGCAGCGCGGCGACCAGCTGGTGACTTTGATGGTCGACATTCCCGCGGACGATCCCGAGCTCAAGCGCTTCGCTGAAAGCTGGAAAGAACGGGGCCGAGGAAACCCGAGGGCCCATATGGGCGTCTAAGCACCCGTGCAGACCGTCTCCCCCGAATCACCGGAAGCCAGACGCAAGCGGCTCGCCCGGGCCCGCGCTGAATTCGGCAAACGATATGCGAAGGTCAAGCCTGGAACGCGCGCCTACGAGGTGATGAAGCGGGTGGCGGTGGGCGTCTATTCGGACGGCTTCATCCACGCCGGCAACCTTGCCTATCTTGCGTTGATGACGCTCTTCCCGTTCGTCATCGTGGCGGCGGCGGTGGCGCGCTTGTTCGGCCAGACCGAGGGCGGCATGAACACGGTGGTGGCGCTGCTTCAGACCATGCCGCCCGACGTGGCCGAGGTGCTGCGCAAGCCGATCAGCGACGTGCTCAGCGCCCGGTCTGGAAACCTCCTGTGGCTCGGCGCGCTGGTCGGGCTCTGGACCACCGGCAGCTTCGTTGAGACGATCCGGGACATCATCCGCCGCGCCTACGGCGTACCCTATAGCGCGCCCTTCTGGGAATATCGGCTGGGCTCGATGGGGCTGATCTTCGGATCGGTGGTGCTGATCCTGCTCGCCTTCGCCTTCTCGATCGTCCTTTCAAGCGTCGAGCAGTTCGTCGTGAGCAATATCCCGGGCGGCGAGGATCTTGCGGGGCTATTCGCCCTATTCCGCTTCGCGCCGGCGCTGATCCTGTTCGGATCGCTCTACCTGCTGTTCGTGTCGCTGACGCCGCGACGCTATCGGACCAAGCAGTGCAGGAAGTGGCCGGGCCCGGCCTTCGTCACCGTCTGGTGGCTGGCGACCACGGCCCTGCTCCCGGTCGTGCTATCGAGCCTCGGCAGCTACGACCTTACCTATGGCAGCCTTGCCGGCGTCATCATCGCTTTGTTCTTCTTCTTCATGATCGGGCTCGGCGTCACGATCGGGGCCCAGCTCAACGCGGCTCTGGCGGAAACGCCCGAACCCACTGTACAGGACGTGGTCGAAGCGAAAGCGGAGGAGGCCGCGGAAGCGGCCGCGGAAGTATCCGCGGAAGCGGCCATCGAGACCGCCAGCGGGGAAGAGGAACGGAAATGACGGGGCTGATGGCGGGGAAAAGCGGGCTGATCATGGGCCTCGCCAATGAGAAGTCGCTCGCCTGGGGGATCGCCAAGGCGCTCGGCGAACATGGCGCCGAGCTTGCCTTCAGCTATCAAGGGGACGCTCTCAAGAAGCGGGTCGGGCCGCTTGCCGAGCAGCTCGGCTCGGATTTCCTGATCGACTGCGACGTTTCGGACATGGAGGCGCTCGACCGGGCTTTCGAGGAGATCCGCACTCGGTGGGGCCGGCTCGACTTCCTCGTTCACGCGATCGGTTTTTCGGACAAGAACGAGCTTCGCGGCAAGTTCGTCGACACCAGCCTCGACAACTTCCTGATGACCATGAACATCTCGGCCTACAGCTTCGTCGCGGTGACGCGAAAAGCCCGCGAGCTGATGCCGGAGGGCGGCAGCGTCCTCACCTTGAGCTATTATGGCGCGGAAAAGGTGATCCCGCATTACAACGTGATGGGCGTCGCCAAGGCGGCGCTTGAGACCAGCGTGAAATATCTGGCGATGGACCTTGGCCCTGAGAAGATCCGCGTCAACGCCATCTCCGCCGGGCCGATCAAGACGCTCGCGGCGAGCGGCATCGGCGACTTCCGCTACATCCTGAAATGGAATGAATATAATAGTCCGCTCCGACGCAACGTGACGATCGAGGATGTCGGCGGCGCGGCGCTGTATCTGCTGTCCGATCTCGCTTCCGGCGTCACCGGAGAGATCCACCACGTCGATGCGGGTTACAACGTGGTCGGCATGAAGGCCGAGGACGCACCCGACATCGCAACGACGTGAGCTTCAACAGCTTCGGGCGGCTGTTCCGCTTCTCCACCTGGGGCGAGAGCCACGGGCCGGCGATCGGCGCCGTGGTCGACGGGTGCCCGCCGGGGCTCGCGCTCAGCGAAACCACCATCCAGCCCTGGCTCGATCGGCGGCGGCCGGGGACTTCGCGGTTCACGACGCAGCGGCAGGAGCCGGATCGGGTCCGCATCCTCTCCGGCACCTTCGAGGGGCGGACGACCGGAACCCCGATCAGCCTGATGATCGACAATGTCGATGCACGTTCGAAAGACTATTCCGAAGTTTCGAAAGCCTATCGGCCCGGCCATGCCGACTTCGCTTATGAGGCCAAATACGGGCTTCGCGACTGGCGCGGCGGCGGCAGGGCCTCAGCGCGCGAGACGGCCGCGCGCGTCGCCGCAGGGGCGGTCGCCAGATTGGTCATCCCCGAGGTGAAGATCCGCGCCTACCTGGTGGAGATAGGCGGCGACGCAGTGGACCGGCTGGCGTTCGACGAGGCCGAGATCGATGCCAATCCCTTCTTCTGCCCCGATCGAGCGGCGGCGGCGCGCTGGGAAGATTTGCTGGACGCTGCACGAAAGAGCGGATCGTCGATGGGAGCAGTGGTGGAATGCCGCGCGGACGGCGTGCCTGCCGGCTGGGGGGCGCCCGTTTACGCCAAGCTGGACGCCGAGCTTGCTGCGGCGGCCATGTCGATCAACGCGGTGAAGGGGGTGGAGATCGGCGACGGCTTCGCCGCGGCGCGCCTCAAGGGCGAAGAGAATGCCGATCGCATGCGCCCCGGCAGCGGCGGCCGCCCGGAATTTCTCAGCAACCATGCCGGCGGCATCGCGGGCGGCATCTCGACGGGGCAGCCGATCCTCCTCAGGATCGCGTTCAAACCGACATCCTCGATCCTGACGCCGGTCGAGACCGTCACCGCCAGCGGCGAGGCCACCGAGATCGTGACGAAGGGCCGCCACGATCCTTGCGTCGGCATCCGCGGTGCGCCGGTGGCGGAGGCGATGATGGCGCTGGTGCTGGCGGACCAGAAGCTCCTGCACAGGGCTCAGTGCGGATGATTGCGCGCCGGATCATCGTTCGCGGCAAGGTTCAGGGTGTCTTCTACCGGAACTGGACCTTGGTCACCGCGCGGTCGCTGCGCCTGAACGGCTGGGTTCGAAACCTCAGCAGCGGCGAGGTGGAAATCCTCGCCATCGGATCGGCCGAGGCGGTTGAGGATCTGATCCGGCAATGCTGGGAGGGGCCTTTCGGAGCGGTCGTCGAAGAGGTTGTCGCCGAAAAGGCGCAGCTGGAGCCGGTGCTGGGCTTTGAAATGCGGCGCACCGCCTGAGCCTAGCCTTGATCGGATCAGGCTGAATCAGCCTGATCCGTGAATCAAGGTCTCAATCATCTGAAAACGGCCTGATTCACGCCTTCGGAAGCGCCCAGCGCTTCCACCTCAGCCGATCAGGCCCTCGCTTCGGCGCTTGCCGACCAGGGTTCCCTTGGTACCGCTCTTGACCAGCCGGAACTCGAATTCGGGCCATTCCCGGCGCCAGCGGCGGGCGATCACGCGCTCGCCCGGCCGTGCGGCATCGTCGAGCATGATCGTGCCGCCGGGCGCGATCCGGCCGAATACGGTCGAGGCGGAGCCGCGGGTGAACGGGTGAATCGTCCAGGGCGGCCCGTCGATCAGCAGGAAGTCGATGCTTTCGGGAAGCTCGCCATGATCGTACCAGAGGCCGGACCAGCCCTTGTCCGCGGGGCGGAGCGGCACTGCCCTCAAATCGGCAGCGAGACGGTACTCGGCCAGCCAGTCGCGCGTTGCCTGAACGAATTCCGGATGCTGCTCGAAGCTGATGAAGCTGCCGCCGCCCGCCATCTCCAGCGCGCGCGCAACGATCAGCGTCGAGGCGCCGGTGCCGAATTCGACGACCGTCTTGGGCCTGGCGACGAGGATATGATCGGCCACCAACTCGAGAAGACCGGTGTCCGCCTTCCAGCTTCCAAGGTTCGGCAAGGCGTCCCGCGGAAGGCCGAGCCGATCGAGCAACGCTCGCTTAGCGGCCTTGCTGCCGCCGCGGAGGCTTCGCAGCAGCCATGGCCATTGGACTGCCCCGAAAGCAAGCAGCGTCGCCCAGTCGCCGACGGACCGCCCGGTTCCACCAACCACCCGATCTTCCGCCGATTTCGGCAGGAAGCCCGTTTGTTCGCGAGATGTCATCAGTCGGAGAAGGGATCGCGGACGAGGATCGTATCCTCGCGCTCGGGGCTGGTGGAAACAAGGGCGACCGGGGCGCGGATCAGCTCCTCCACGCGGCGGATATATTTGATCGCCTGCGCTGGAAGCTGCGCCCAGCTGCGCGCGCC